>JBCCNR010000105.1:0-6254 GCA_039025725.1 Pseudomonadota bacterium
CTGCAGCTTGTATTGTTGTTGCTGCAGCGCGTGGACATCTGGCGAAAGTGGATGTAGCAAAGGAAGTTGCAAGGCAAGCAGCAACAACAATACAAGCTGCAGCGCGTGGACATCTGGCGAAAAAAGAGACTGTAAGAAGGCAAACAGCAGATGCAGCAGCACAAGCAACCGTAACTACATCAGAAATAGGAACAGGCCAGGATCCTGAAAGAAATCGTCACACCGTACTTAATACCGAGGAAGTAGAGCACACTGATCCATTGGCACAGATCATTCAAAAACTGTTGCCTAATAGCACCAAAGAAACTGATGAAAGCGATCAAAAACAAACTGGAGTGGTCCTATCGCCTATCGAAACAGTAGGCATGCAAGCTTCATTACAGGAAAAATTCGATAAAATCTCTAAAGATCAAGGTCCTCTGATAACTGATGTATCTCGTAGCACCTCACTTGATCAAATATTCGATGGCCAGAAGACCATCAGAGAAAGAGTAATTCTTTTTAAGCAAAGCATTGCTGAATTGGCCGAAGCATGTTTCAAACATATAGAAACAGAAGATAATGAATTAGGAGATTACTGCAAAGAAACGCTTGAAAAGCTTGCAGTTTTTGACCATGATTTAAATGAAGCGATTGTCAAGCGATATCGTATTGATGCTCAAACGGGTGATTCACTTACCAACAAAAATAGTGTTCTTGTTACAACCCTGAACTACGAAGCCAATTGTGCTGGAACGCTTGCCGGACTTACAGAATATCTACCAAATTCAAGAGCCTCGAAAGAAGGTGATAGAGTGGAGCTTGATAAATCAGAAATACAAGGAGAAGAAGCATTACAAGCAACATATGGGGAAGTCGTAAATTCTCAAGGAGTAGGCGCTATAGTGCTCACCACTCACGGTGGAGATGACTCTGTACCAGTTGTGCCTAGAAATGTTGCTACACCTCCCGATACATTTGCAGCTCGTTGGCCTTGGCTTACAGGTGTTTTGGGTGTGCCTCCTTTTGATCATGACCCTCCTAAGGTAGATCGACGCTTTGGTTTCTTAACCTTGCCAGTAGATGAAGCTGATAAAACTCATGTATCTTCAGATGGTAATCCAAATGGAGAACACTTCGACATTAGTAAATTACCAGAAGGCGTGACAGCAGAGTTATTGTCCTCAAAAGAAACGCCAGATCAAGAGATACAAGCAAGAGCGTCACTTGAAGAAATCATAGATCAAGCGAGAGAGGCGCTACTCAGAGAAACTACAGAAAAAAGAAAAGCATTAGGAGTAGCCTTTGAAAAGTTGGCAAATAAAGTTGAAAATCTTTTGAGCATAGGTCATAAATTCGTCCCTGATGAGGGTCTTGGAAATCCATTTAGTTTTTTAGATAGTATCACGGACAGTCTATTCCCTCAAACCGAAGTAAAAGCAAGGGAATTGGGAATTAATACCGTTAGTAATACAACTTCTTTAGATGATAAAATAAAAGAACTTGATGAGATGATTAAGGGCTTTACAGAAAATCCTAAAGACAGCATATCACTGCCTAAACATAATGCCTCTATCATAGCCTTAGCGCAATTAAGTGTCTTCATTGGAAATTATCTTGCGAACTCTAAACTTTTAAGTCAAGATACATCTTATCCAATTCTGCAAGGCATGTTCTTCTCTCCAAATACTGAAAAGGTAAAGATAAAAAAGGCTTGTGATGAAGTACAAAATGCAATCATTGAAACAGCAAATGCACTTTCAGCAAATACTGTGAGCAATGGCGAACCAAAAATAACTCTTCAAGAGGCAATAGACCGGATAAATTTAGAGGGTTTAGATGATGATGAGGTCGACTCTGAAACAGGAGAGGTTTTGCCTCCTGATCTAGATCAGGAGGGAGAACCACATGACTTGTTTGAATTGGAGAAAGGCTACTCTGCAAAACAAGAGCATCATGGTGGTTATGAAAAAACAGAATATGAAGAAACAAAACATGGAGAAACCGATCCTAAAGCAGCCGCAAGAAAGGCTCTGGCAATGGGGAAGACAGGACCGGTTCAGGTTACAACTACAAAAAAAGCATCCAAACCTCCAACTCTGGACCCGATACCAGAAGGTAGTGAGGAAGAAGAAGGGGATATTTCAGAAGGAAAAATTCCCAATCTAACACCCTCAGGCAATCATCAGAAGACGCCTCCTCCCCCTACTTCATTTGAGCCTACAACATGGTTAAATGAACACCCACCTGGAAAGACCTCACAAATAGAAGATGAAGAAGCACTCAGGGATGCTCAAGCAGAAGAGTTGGCTAAAGCAGCAATCAAATCTGCGCAAAGAGATTTGATGGAAGAAGAGCATATTTCAGAAGGAGAAACCCCTAATCTAGCACCCTCAGGCAATCATGAGAAGGCGCCTCCTCCCCTTACTTCATTTGCACCTACAACAGAGTTAAATGGCTCCCCATCTGGAGAGGCCTCACAAATAGAAAATAGAAATAATGCAGCAGCAACCATACAAAGGGCTGTGCGTGGGCATCAGGCAAGAGCAAAAGAAGAAGCAAGGCAAGTTGGTATGGTAAATACAGCAGCAGATGCAGCAGATACAGCGAAATATGCAGCAGAAGCAGAAGAAGAAAAATCCAATAAAACTTGGAGAGGTCTCGCTGGGCGCATGGCATGGGGTGTCATAACCTCGCCAGTTGCTGCCGCCAGACTGGGGTTCAGGCTTCATAACGCTTACTATGATGGTTTACTTGAACGAGGTAATTAAACAAGACACCTTATCTTGCGATAACAACAGATGAATTAGGCTTTTAGGAAATAGGTACAAATTTTGCGAAAATCATCACTGGCTTAGTTGTCTTAACTAAACATAGTGAACACGCACTAAAACTTAAGAAAATAGAAGCCCCCTAAGCCTGACCCGTATATTCCGCCAATCCGCCAAAATTGAGACCAAGACGCTCAATAACGGTCTCCCAGCGTTTGGTATGATGCACTCCAAAAATCACATCCATATCAGCCTTCGCATATAGCCAGCCATGACGTGTCATCTCATTTTCAAGCTGACCGGGCTCCCATGATGCATAACCCAGCGCCATAAGTGCATCCTCCGGGCCCGTCCCATCCGCAATGCGCTTAATCACATCCACCGTGGTTGTCAAACTCAAACCCGTATCCGGAATAAGCTCAGTATCGCGCCCCTTAAAGTCACTGGTGTGCAAAACATAACCACGATTGCCCTCAACCGGGCCACCCTCAAAAAGCGTTAAATGTGACTTCTCCGGCTGGACAACGATTGAAAGCTGCTCACATAACTCTGAAAAATCTATATGCTCAGATGGCTTATTGATCACAAGACCCGCAGCCCCTCTGCGGTCATTGCGATAAAGATATAGCAAGGCTCTCTCAAATCTCTCATCCTGAATGCCGGGCGCCGCTATCAAAAATTGTCCCTGCAAATAACCGTCTGTGTAATCCATATGGACCCTTAAATTTATTTCACGATACCTCCTATCTGAAAGGATAAAGCTTACCGAATGGTTAATTTTACCCATGAAACCAGATTTTTCCCGCGAATATTGCGAAAAAAAGCAATTATGCCTTTACCGGTTGGGATGTATTTGCTAGTGAATGAGAAGTTTATCTAAATTTTCATGCTTTTTAGGGGTCTAAGCGAATCATGTCTGATAACGTCTCACTTATCGAAGCCATTCAGGGCAAAAGACAAAAAACCGCCGTGATTTGCTTCGCTGACGGAACCGTCTTACATGGATATGGCTTCGGAAAAACCGGACATAATGTCGCAGAAATCTGCTTCAATACCGCCCTGACCGGATATCAGGAAGTGCTCTCCGATCCCTCTTATGCCAGCCAGTTTGTAACATTTACTTTTCCACATATCGGCAATGTCGGCACCACCCCAGAGGATTTAGAGGCCCAAAAATGCTTCGCTGCTGGCCTTATCTGCCGCGAAGACATCACGAACCCTTCAAATTGGCGTGCCACCAATCATTTTTCGCGCTGGGCTGCGCAAAATGACCTGATCGGCATATGCGGAATTGATACGCGCGCTCTGACGGCTTTAATCCGTGATCATGGTATGCCACATGCTGTTATCGCTCACCAGCCTGATGGTCAGTTTGATATTGAAAATCTCATCCAGCAAGCCAAAGACTGGCCGGGATTAGAGGGGCTCGATCTTGCGGCTAAAGTCACTTGCACAGAGCCTTATCATTTTACAGAAGGACGCTGGACCCTAAAAAACAGCTTTCAAACCCCGGAACATCGCCCCTATAAAGTCGTTGCCGTCGATTTTGGCGTGAAAAAAAATATCCTCCGCTGCCTCACTGATGCCGGATGTGATGTGACGATTGTGCCAGCGGGTAGCTCCTATGAGACAATTATGTCTTATGATCCAGATGGCATTTTCCTGTCAAACGGCCCCGGAGACCCTGCCGCAACCGGAGAATATGCCGTTCCTGTTGTACAAAAATTACTCGAAAGCAATCTTCCGATCTTTGGGATTTGCCTAGGGCATCAGATTTTAGCATTGGCGCTCGGGGCAAAAACATATAAGATGAAATTCGGTCATCATGGCGCGAACCATCCCGTGCAAAATATTGCGACAAAAAAAGTGGAAATTACATCTATGAATCATGGCTTTACCGTCGATACAGACACATTGCCAGCAGATGTGACCGAAACCCATAAAAGCCTGTTTGATGGCTCAAATTGCGGCATTGCCGTACGGGGTAAGCCTGTCTATTCCGTGCAATTTCACCCTGAGGCCTCGCCCGGTCCGCAAGATAGCTACTATCTGTTTGAAGAATTTGCCGAAGCTATGGCAGAGTATAAACAGAAAAATGCAGCATAGTGCTCTGTAATCATTCAAAACGGAATATAATTGTTATAAGATTTCAGAAAAAAATGACCATCCAGAAGGCACTATGATTAATTTATCCCTCACGGATCAAGCCCTTCGGGCGATCCTCCGGGGGGCGGCGCATAAGCGCCGGCGGCCAGTCGGCCGCTCTGGAGAAAATTTGATTTTAATAATTATGATGTACTAGTTTGATATGAAAAAAATCTTTTTACTTCTTACACTGATAATAGTTCCCCTTCTCTCTTCTGTTCATGCCAAGACAAATGCGCTAACAGATATATCACGTTACATGACGAATATGAAAACCGCAGAGGGAAAATTCATTCAGGTTGGTCCCGATGGCGTGATCTCCGAAGGAGATTTTGCCCTCAAACGCCCCGGCCGTGTTTATTTTGACTATGATGAGCCAACACCCCTCAGAATTATCGCAGATGGATTTTGGGTGGCCGTTGAAAATTATGATATTAAATCAACCGACCGCTATCCGTTAAGCGAAACGCCCTTGAGCATCCTCCTCGCGGAGAAGCCTGACTTCACCGGATCTGACTATAAAATCACCTTCGAAGAACATGCTGACCACTATAAAGTTCATGCTTCCGATCCGAATGCCCCTAAACAAGGGACGATATCTCTCGTTTTTACCAATAATCCTATCGCAATTAAAAGCTGGGTCACGACCGATGCGCAAGGCCTTAAAACCGTCATAACCCTACAAAATGTCAGACTGAATGTGCCTGTCGCAAGCAAGCTTTTCTATATCGAAAATAATATTCCAAGCCGTAAGACATATTGACCCTGTTGGATAACTTCTGTGTCATCTCCTAAAATTCTTGCCGGGACATTTAAAGGTGTTGCTCTGTCAACTTTAGAGGGCAATGAAACACGCCCCTCTACCGGACGTGTCACAGAAAATCTCTTTAATATTCTCATCCATAATGTCTTTTATGATGAGACCTTTTCTTTTTCAGGCAAAAATATCCTCGATTTATGCGCCGGAAGCGGACGATTAGGACTAGAAGCACTCTCAAGAGGCGCAAAATACGCCACCTTTATCGATAATAATCCTCATGCTGTAACTGTTATAAAGAAAAATATCGCAAAATTATCCGCCGAAGATAAAACAGATATTCACACGCTAGACAGTACAAAATTACACTCAAAAGCCTCTTTTTGTCCCAAATATGGACCATTTGATCTTATATTTTGTGATGCACCCTACCATACAGATATTGCAGAAAAATCTATTCAGGCCATATATCAGCAAGGGTGGCTAAGCCCAAAGCCAGTGGTTGTTATTGAGATGTCTCGTGCACAGAAAGATATTGATTTAGCTTTTTTAGAGCCAAAAATCATAAAAAATTATGGTGCAACGCGGCTCGTGTTTTATAA
>JBCCNR010000106.1:0-6205 GCA_039025725.1 Pseudomonadota bacterium
ATCGAAAATCAGCTTAACAATCGACCCAGAAAAGTGTTAGGCTTACGTACTCCTAACGAAGTTTTCTTCCAAAACTTCCCTACTCACGCCTCTGTCGCACTTCAATCCTGAATGGGCCTATTATCGTTATTTTAATTTTAACAAATAAAATATAATTTGTAAATATGTTGTATATTTTTGTTATTTAGAAATATATCAGGTCCCTGAGCGGTCCCTGAGCTTGTCGAAGGGTGCGAAGGGCGTGAAGGGTGAAAGGGGCAAGAAAACACTGAAGCAATCTTAAAAAACTTACGCTTCGACAGGCTCAGCGACCGTTTTTTTGGATTTCTGTATATAATTATAAAGCACTAATATGCTTGTTCCTGCGCATTGTCTGCACCATTATCAGGCATATTTTGCGGATCAATTTCGTTTATTTTATTGATATGCTCATTGATAAAAGCCTCGCGCTCCCAATAGCCATCACCGTAATCTGTTAGAATTTCATCATTCTCCCAGATATTGTCTATAGAAACATATATAATAAATTTATGCCCTAGAGACTCGCCGATCAAAGAAATCACATTATGTTTTTTGCTTTTGAGTGCATCAAGATCTTCTTTTGATCTTTCTTGATAATCTATAGGACGCCAATCATTCACATAGCTCATATAATTTCCAGACATATAAGCACATATCCCCGGATATCCCTTTATATCACATGCATGCATGTAGCGATCGGCCAAAACAGGATGGACGCGATTATATTCTGCCTCAAAATCTTTGATCTCAGCCAGATAGCGTCCAGCATAAATACCAACAACGGTGAATGGCGGCATATCTATGATAGAAAACAAGCCCATTTGCCCATACATAATAGGATTGTCGCAATTTTTTTCGCTTAATTCGCGTGGCTCATATTTTTTGCGCCCTGCAAAAGCATATTCCTGCGGGCTTAAACTGATCAAATGTGCAACTTGATTTTTGATCTGCTCAAGGACAACATTTGGAATAAGATGCTCATTATGTTCTTTTACCGTGACTGTTAAGCTATGCTTATTGAGCTCAAAATAGCCACCCTCTTTATTCGGGTCTTGTAAGAAATGCACATCGTCTCGCGCGCTATGCTCTGATAGTGCACTGAAAGGATCTGCCATATTTTGAGGTGCTTCAGCCATCTAAAATCCCCTTTAATAATCAGATTAAACCGTATAAAGGTTAATTTTGTGTAAGCTTTATTAACCTTACTGACCTTATAAAGCGCTTTCCATCTGATGGAGTTGTACATTTCTCTTGCGCTCAGAGGCACGGCGTTTTTCTGAGGCAGATTTAAGCTGTCCACATGCTGCAAGAATATCGCGTCCGCGCGGCATTCTTATTGGCGAAGCATAACCGCATTTATTTATGAAATCAGCAAAAATCTTGATCTGCTTCCAATCAGAGCAAGCATATATTGTCCCCGGCCATGGATTAAATGGAATGAGATTTATCTTTGCCGGAATACCTTTCAAAAGCTTAACGAGCATTTTTGCATCTTCAAGACTGTCATTTATATCTTTAAGCATCACATATTCAAAGGTTATCCGGCGCGCATTTGAGACTGTGGGATAGTTTCGGCAAGCCTCTAAAAGCATCTTGATTGGATATTTTTTATTGAGCGGAACAATCTGATCTCTAAGTTCATCGCGCACTGCGTGGAGTGATATAGCTAAATTCACCCCGAGCTCCTGCCCTGTTTGTGCGATTTTAGGCACAACCCCGGATGTTGAAAGCGTGATACGCCTTTTCCCCAAAGCGAGCCCCTCCGCATCCATGGTGATCAGCATAGCTTTTTTGACATTTTCATAATTATAGAGCGGTTCGCCCATCCCCATCAGGACAATATTGGTCAAAAGCCTTTTATCTGCGGGTTTGGTCCACTCCTCAAGATGATCTTTGGCCACGAGGATTTGTCCGAGTATTTCTTCTTCTGTCAGGTTTTTCACAAGTTTCTGCGTGCCTGTATGACAGAAGGTACAATTTAAAGTACACCCCACCTGCGAGGAGATACATAATGTCCCGCGATCTTCCTCAGGGATAAAGACAGTTTCTACCAATTGGCCATCTTTGGTTTTCAAAAGCCACTTTATCGTACCATCACGCGATTCCTGACAGGTAACAATATCCAGCCTGCCAATATGACAATTCTGCGCAAGCGTGTCACGGAGATCTTTTCCAAAGGTCGTGATCTGAGAGAGCTCACGGACGCCCTTAGCATAAAGCGCGGACCATAATTGCTTGACGCGCATATTTTGCTTATTATCCGGCACACCAATTTGCGCCAATATATCCTTTAAAGCATCACGAGACTGGCCAATCAAAGAAAGAGACATCAATGAGCGTCCTAAAAACAACAAAATAAGGGTTACTCTTATGAAAGCCTACCTTTTAAGTCAATAGCTTTTTGTTATTGCAAAAGGCCAATTTAGAAAAGCCTCGTCACAGGGTCTGTTAGTGGCGGTAAAATCGGAAGCTGCTTATCTATTAATGACATATCAAGCTCTTGTGCTGTGTCTATATAAGTTAGCTCTGGGAAGGCGATCACCAATGCCACCATGATTAATTGTATCACTATGTAAGGCAAAACGCCTTTATATATCTGTGTTGTGGTAATTTTTCCGATTATCTGGCCAGTAATTTTATCAGTATAATCCTTATCTGGCGTCACAGAGCGGAGAAAAAATAGTGAAAACCCAAATGGCGGCGTAAGAAAAGAAGTCTGTAAGTTCAGTCCTAAAATGACGCCAAACCAGACAAGATCAATCCCAAGCTTGGTCGCAATCGGAGCCAAAAGCGGAACCAGGATAAAAACCAGCTCGAAAAAATCGAGGAAAAAAGCCAGCAGAAAAATCATAATATTGACAATAATCAGAAATCCAATGGCTCCGCCGGGTATATGTCCGAAGAGGCTTTCAATGAGCTCATGCCCCTCAAGATGATAGAAAGTCAGCGTAAAAATACGCGCTCCGATCAGGATAAACATCACGAAGGTCGATAATTTCGCTGTTTTCTCAAGAGCTTCTTTGAGTAAAGAGAAAGAAAGACGTTTTTTACATATCGCTAAAATGAGGGCTCCGATAGCGCCGGCAGCTCCGGCTTCGGTTGGGGTTGCGAGCCCCTGAAAAATCGTTCCCAAAACCAGAAATATCAAGATGACTGGCGGAATAATTGTTGCCATAAGGTGGCGCAGAATATCGCTGAGCTCTTTTTGGCCTTTAAGATTATAAAATAGCGGTATCGCAATAAGGCCGATCAGCACAAATATCCATATGATAAGCTGATCATAGGATGTATCAGTTATAGAAAATAAGACAGCTTTTTCCGGTGAGAATAAGAGAAATGCTCCGTAAAAGAGCAAAAGAAAAATTGGAAGGCTAGCAATAACAATTTGCCGATGTTGTAATGACGGTGAAAAACTATTCTGCGCCGGAGGCAATTTTTCAGGAGAAATAAGGCTCGTGATAAAGATATAGCCACAATATAGGCCAATCAGTAATAATGATGGCAGCATTGCGCCCATATACATATCCCCCACAGAGCGCCCAAGCTGATCTGCAAGTACAATCAACACCAGCGAGGGGGGGACAATTTGCGCCAATGTTCCAGAAGCCGCAATCGTTCCAGTCGAGAGCTCTCGGTCATAGCCATAACGCAGCATAATCGGCAGAGCAATCAATCCCATAGCCATAACAGATGCTGCAACGATGCCCGTTGTTGCCGCTAAAATACTGCCGACCAGAATGACTGCATAAGCAAGGCCGCCTCGGATAGGGCCGAATAATTTCGCAATCGTCTCAAGGAGATCTTCAGCGAGCCCACATCTTTCTAAGATCAAGCCCATAAGTGTAAAAAAAGGGATCGCAAGCAATGTGTCATTCATCATGACCTGCCCCCAGATATTTTCTGGAATTCCCGCAAAAACACCTATATCCAAAGCACCAACTGCAACCGCAATAAGGCCAAATATGATCCCCGTGGCCATGAGAGCAAATGTAATTTGATAGCCCGTCAAAAAAAGCGCAAACAAACAGAGAAACATCGCAACAGGGAGGAACTCTATCAAAAGCTCAGTCATCTGATATGCACAAAAAAAGTTTCAAAATCTCTGAGATCACCTGTCCGATCAGCATGAGGAAACCCAATGGCAACACCATTTTCGCAAAGGGCGTTGCAAGCCCACCTGCGTTAGGAGAATATTCAAAATGACTTTGATCAAAAAATAAGTAATGAAACCAGCTCTGATCGGGGGAAAGCGGCATAAATGCGTTCAGCCAGAAAGGTAAACTCATGTAAAACACCACAAGCAAGCTGGGCAGTGTCAGAAAAATATGCAAACATAAGGTGAGTTTTCTACGTAAAGATGGCCGAAATTTATTATAAAAAATATCAATCCGAATATGACCATCTTCTTTGAGAAGCTGCGCTGCCCCTAAAAGAAACACCGCAGAGAAAAACATCCATTGCAACTCTAACAGTGCATTTGAGCTAAAGCTAAAAAACTTACGCAAAATAACATTGCCACTGCTGATAAGAGTGCAGATAAAAAGTAGCCCACATAAAATATAAAACACCCTTTGAACTATAAAGTCCCATTTTTTCAGAACATGATATATAATCTTCTGCTTCATATCTATCATGTGAGGCATTTATTTATTATGTGGGAGAATTTTAACGCTCAATGGCGCTGAGATATAATTCTGTTAAGCTTTCGATCTCTTCTCTCTCAGAGGGCTTCATTTTACGCAGGCTCATAACTTTGCGGATGATTTTTGTATCAAAACCTTCTGATTTTGCTTCATCAAGAACTTCTTTCATATTCTGCATAAGCTCCTTCTTTTCTTCCTCAAGATTTTCTAGACGGGAAATAAAAGAGCGAAGGCGCTCAGCGGTTGAAGCATCAACAGTTTGATCAGTAATCTCTGCATCCATCATGGAAATAACCTTTTCTTTTTTAATTTAATCATCATCGTACATAGGGTCAGGACCTATTAAATTTATGAATTCTGCATCATGAAAATTTATAATGAATAATCGGTAAAAGGATGCAGCGACTAGTCTTGTCCTAATCGCAAGTCATTTTATCGTTTAGACATACAAATTTTCGATGCCCCAAGGGTTTGTTAAAAATATTACAATCTCTACGTTTTTCTCGTTCGAATATGCTTCAGCATGTCCTTCTCTCGCAAAACTTGATCTTATAATATTTTTATTCAAACAGAATACATCAATTTAATAGGTCCTGACCCTAGCTTATTTCCTACGTCATCGCAAGTTTCGAATCAAACTTTTTCAGCTATGTTTATTTTTGGTAGCCGAATCTGTTACAGCTGTCATATAATACATAAAATGTTTCTGATTTGGGGTTGAATATGAAATATATTATCGTGTCTGCACTTATTATATCCAGTATTGGCTTAGCATCTTGCAATACGATTGGCGGACTTGGCCGTGACATAAGTGAAGCCGGAGATAAACTCGATAAGGCTGCTGGATGGTCACAAGGACAGCTGAATGACGCATCCGAATGGGCCGAAGACACCACAACCACTGAAAATGATCCTTATATGGCAGACAACGACCCATATAATAATATGGATTATTGATCATCCGCATGAGATGATCTACAGAATCTCTCGATTTTTTCGCGTAATTCTTTAATCATTTGTTTCCTCTCTTTCGCGTTACTGAGGGTGTTGTTGACCTCTTTTATATGACGCCTTGCTTCCTCATAAAGCGTCATAACCTTCTGAAAGATCACTATAAAGTTATTAATACGCTTCTCAAATGCCTGATCATGGATGGTTTTTTCAGCTATATTTTCCTTCTCAAGCACGCCTAATAAGGCCTCAAGATAACGTGTGGCGCGTGTTAATATCTTCTTTTGTGCATGTAAATCAGTCATAATTATGTCTTTCAAATATAATGGTTTTATAGGACTTACGCGAAATAACAAATAACGGTCCCTGAGCTTGTCGAAGGGCGAAGTTTTATTTTTTTTGCATTACATCCCTTCGCACCCTTCACACCCTTCGACAAGCTCAGGGAGCGGCTAGCTCTGGGGAAAGCATCAGTGCGTAAGTCATATTTTAAATAAGTTTTAATCAATTCATCATAAGCTTTCATAAATGGAACCCTATACACAGCATCGTGTATGACCAAGATGAAAGCCTGATTGTGAAACATTTAC
>JBCCNR010000107.1:0-6101 GCA_039025725.1 Pseudomonadota bacterium
CCCTAAGCATTATTGGTCTTTCCATATTGCTTTCGAGCCTTGCATGATATTTTTTCTCTTTCTGATATACTTAAAAAGGCTGAAAAGATCGTCTTTGAAAGTTGAAATGATTAAGCTTAGGCTCGCCCTACGCCGAAAACTCAAGGAGATACGCTTACGAAAGCTCTCACCTGAAGAAAGAGAATTGCACCTTGCAAAAGATATAAACCCTGAAGATGTAAAAGAAAAGATAAGGAGAAAAATGCACCAGGTACAAGATCAAAAAATTATAATTCCCGCAATGTTTGACGATTTACTCGGTAAAGTGAAAGAAAATCTGGCAAATTTGAATTTAAAAGAGAAAATCAAAGGAGCTCTGGGTAAAGTGCTCGCGGTTGGAAATCCTTTTCTTGAAAATATGTTGCCAAAGCAACGCAAAAAGCAGGTTTTACAGGCGATTTCAAAAGCCATTAAAACTGCTGAAAATAACAGTAGCGATCTAATCTGAGCATAAAATAGTATCTTTCCCGCGCATATAAGGTTTCAAAACCTCTGGAACGGTGATAGACCCATCCTCATTCTGGTAATTTTCCATGATGGCAACGATTGTTCGCCCCACGGCCAATGCAGAGCCATTCAGTGTATGCACAAATTTATTTTTTCCATCATTCGGGTCTTTGAAGCGTGCATTCATACGCCTTGCCTGAAAATCCCAGCAATTTGAACAAGATGAGATCTCTCTATATTTTTCCTGTCCCGGCAACCAAACCTCAATATCATATGTCTTGCGCGCAGAAAATCCAGTATCACCAGAACATAAGATCATCGTACGATAAGGAAGCTCTAATTTTTTTAAAATTGTCTCTGTACATTCTGTCATGCGCTCATGCTCAATCTCAGACATATCAGGCGTTGTCACGGACACAAGCTCGACTTTTGAAAATTGATGCTGTCTTATAATGCCTCTTGTGTCTTTACCTGCAGACCCTGCCTCCGAACGAAAACATGGCGTCCATGCTGTCATGCGCAAGGGGAGCTCTTCAATATCTAAAAGCGATGCACGCACATAATTTGTCAGCGAGACTTCTGCTGTCGGGATAAGCGTATGGTCACCAGTTGTGCAAAATAAATCTTCTTTGAATTTCGGCAATTGCCCAGTCCCCATCAAGGCAGCATCTTTTACCAAAAGAGGAGGGCTAAATTCATGATAGCCAAATTCAGTCGTATGAATATCCAGCATAAAATTTGCCAAAGCGCGCTCTAAAAGCGAGAGATCATCACGTAAATATACAAAGCGCGCCCCGGAGATTTTTGTCGCACGCTCAAAATCCATCATATCACCGCGCGACCCGATTATATCATGCTCTTTAGCTGGAAAATCAAAAGATTTTGGTGTGAGGTGACGTCTCATTTCCTGATTATTATCTTCATCCGTGCCATCAGGAACATCATCACTTAAAATATTAGGATGAGATATGAGTATATTATGTAATTGCTCTGCGATTTTGCCTTGCTCTTCTTCGATCGCGCTCATATCGTCTTTGATAGAGGCGACTTTATTTTTGGCATCTTCAGCATCTTCTTTTTTACCCTCTGCCATCAGGGCACCAATAGCCTTAGAGATAATATTGCGATCTGTCTGAAGTTTCTGGCTTTGAGTAACCAATTCCCGGTTCTTTTGATCAAGTGCAATAATCTGATCTACAATATCCGCGCATCCGCGCCTTTCGAAAGCTTTGCGATAGTCTTCAGGCGCGCGACGGATCTCTCTTAGATCATGCATATTTTTCTCTTATTATTTTTGTAACAGAAGGAACTATATAGAATAATTCCTTCCATAAATTCAAGCATTTTAAAATATTATGCAGCTTGCTGTAAAGCATTCGCATAATTTTGATTGGCAAAATCCCAATTGACCAGCTTCTCAAGGAATGTTGTGATAAAATCAGGACGGCGATTTTGATAATCAAGATAATAAGCGTGCTCCCAGACATCTAATGTCAAAAGAGGCGTTTCGCCATCTGTCAAAGGTGTTGCAGCATTCGGAGATTTTGAAATTTTCAAAGCCTCATCTGCTGTGAGCGTCAGCCATGCCCAGCCAGAGCCAAATTGTGTGGCCGCAGCTTTTTTGAACTCTTCAACGAAATTCTCATATGATCCAAAATCCTGATTGATTTTATCTGCCAAATCGCCTTTCGGAGCTCCGCCACCCTTAGGAGACAAACAGTTCCAGAAAAATGAATGATTCCATATTTGTGCAGCATTGTTAAAAATACCTCCCATAGAGGAATCTTTTGCAGACTGTAAAATAACATCCTCGAGTGAGTGTTCTGCAAGGGCGTGGCCTTCCAGCATTTTATTTAAGTTATTGACATAAGCTGCATGATGTTTGCCATGATGAAAATCGAATGTCTGTGATGACATATGCGGTTCCAGAGCAGTTTTATCAAATGGTAATTCAGGGAGTTGAAAAGCCATATTATCCTCATTGTTAAAGTTACGTGAAAGCTGTCATAGACTCTGAAAGCACGCATATCATCACCCAAAATCATATGCGTTTCAAAAGTCATTTACAGAGAAAAGCCAGCCTCTTTTAATACGTTCATAAAAGTTTCAAGGTCTTCTTCTTTTAGCTCTCCCTGATGTTTATAAACAATTTTCCCTGACTTGTTAACCACAAAAGTTTCCGGAACGCCGCGCAATCCCCACACTAAGGCTAAGGTACCATCTTCATCAGAGCCTGACTTTACGAAAGGGTTACCATGTTCCGTTAAGAAGCGTCGTGCATTATCTGGATTATCTTTATAATTAATTCCATAAATTGGGATATTATGCTCTTTTGAGAGACGCGTTAATATGGGATGCTCCAACCGACAGGGCGCGCACCAGCTCGCCCAGACATTCACCAGTGCCGGCGCATTTTTAACAATATCATCTGACGTTAGGAAGGCAGCCTCTTCAGAGAGAGTTTTCATTGAAAAAATAGGAACATCTTTATTGACGCTTCCCCTCTCCAGAGAGCCAGCATTCTCTATTGCAGAATAGAAAACGCCTATAAAGATCAGGAGGATCATCGCAATGACGATAAATTTTATATTGGATTTTTGGGGTGTAGATTCTGACATATATCTTGCCTAAGGTGAGTAAAGATTTTATGCGTTTTACGGTACCGAACGATGCAGGCTGCTGTCAAAGTAAAAAGCGCACCAAAAGCAACCAGATAGGATAAAGCAATAAATAAAAATTGATATTCTTCAAGCATGGGTCGCCTCACTGACTTTTCTGCGTAGCATGCCCTCTATTTTTTGTTGTAGTAATTCTGTGCGCATATTGATTAAGGTCAGAAAAACAGTCAAACATAAATAGGCAAAAGCCATAGTAAAAAGAGGCCATAACATTGTTTCATGGATAGAGGGGCCACCAGCGCGAATGATGCTGGGTCCTTGATGTAGTGTGTTCCACCATTCAACAGAAAATTTTATAATGGGCAAATTGATAAGTCCAACAGATGCAAAAATTGCAGAAATTTTAGAAGCTTTAAAATGATCTTCAGTGGTATATTGAATGAGGATATATCCGATATAAAGAAAAAACAGAAGCAGCATTGAAGTCAATCTTGCATCCCATATCCAATATGTTCCCCATGTTGGCTTTCCCCATAGGGCGCCTGTAACGAGGCAGATAAAAGCCAAAACAGCGCCTATAGGTGCCATAGATTTTGCAGCGATATTTGCAAGATGATGTCGGCGCCATATGACCAAAAAACTGCTTATTCCCATCCAGAAAAATATACTCATGGACATCCATGCTGCTGGAACGTGAATATACATAATGCGGACAGTTTCCTTCTGCTGATAGTCAGGAGGAGATGCAAAAAAGGCAATATAGAGCCCAACAGTAAAAGCTATAAGAGATAATATACCAAAAAGGGGAATAAGATGCTTTGACAGGGTTTGAAAGCGATTGGGATTTGCATATTTTTCAATCATTAGCGCCCTGCATGAAGAATATGAAATAAAGGTCTTGAGAAGATTGTACAGAGTAAAGCTGCAAACAAACTAAATGCTGCCGGGAGCTGTATGGCTTTGCTGAGAGCCACCGCGCTATCACATCCTGCTGCGCCGAAAATAAGTGCTGGTATCATGAGAGGTAAGATCAAGATAAAAATATAAATTCCGGATTGTTTCAGTTCTACGCAGAGCAATGCTCCGAAGGCTGTAAAAAACATCAGGGCAGGGGAGCTTATCCAGAGCATGATGATAATCCTCAGAATATCCGTCATGGAGAGCATATAAAATAAGCCATAAAATGGAACAATAAAAGTAAGCGGTATGAGGCGTGTCAAAATGAGTATTAAAACTTTGACAAGAAAAATAGCTTCTTCCGGGATAGGAATTAATTTATAGCGATCGGCAAAGCCATCTTGTAGATCATCAGTAAATAAACGTCCAACGGAGAGAAAAACAGTTAATAGCAGAGACACCCAAATGAGTGAAACAGCGAAATTTTGCAGAGAGGCAGAATCTGGATGCGTGGTAAAAGGGACAATAATTGCTATGGTTAGGAAAAAAAATATGGGCAACAGCAAATCTGCTTTTTTTCTGAGTGCGCATATCAGTTCAAATTTAAAATAGTCTAACATGGTTTATAATCTGTAAGATCAATGGCATCATCATGGCATCTAACTTCTGTTAAATGATTTGTGTAGAGAATAATATGATTCTCTTTAATCTCCATAAGATATGATGACAATAAGGTCCGACTTTCCCGATCTAAGCCGTTAAAAGGCTCATCAAGCAGTAGGATTTTTGCCTGATTGAGCAAAAAACCCACAAGCGCCACGCGTCTTTTTTGCCCATGCGATAAATATGATATTGGAACAGTGGCAAGGGGGGTGACATTAAAATGCTCCATGAGCATTTTTAATCGTAATGTTTGCGGAGATGATGATATAGAAAATAATCTTGCACAAAAGCTAAGATACTCCAAAACTGAAAGATTATGTTTCAGACCATTTTCATGCCCCAGATAAGCAACGTGATATTGGCTATTTTGATCTAATATATAACCATCCAGAGTGATATGCCCTGATAAAGGCCGCAAATAGGTTGATATTGTCCGCAGAAAGCTTGTTTTTCCAATACCATTCGGCCCAGAGAGCAGCGTCATTGTGCCTTCTAAAAGCACCAAATTAATATGCGTGAGTAAGATATGCTCCTTTTGCCTACCAATCGTCAGATCTTTGCATATCAGTTGCATAATATATCTATAGCCCCAATAAAATAATCATAATAGGCAGAATGATCATACTCAGTATGGTTCCCATAAGGATTGTTGTTGCAGCTTTTTCGGGTTGTAAATTCATTTCAATAGCAAATGTTGCGATATTTGCTGCCGGTGGCAGAACTGATAGGATCATAATAAATTGATAGATTTCAGTGCTTAGCAAACCAAAATAATTTTGATCTAATATGATAAAGCCATATGACAAAAGAGGAAAAATGATAAATTTCCCTATAAATGTCAATGTCAGGAAATAAGGCCCGAACACGAATTTCTGAACAGTTGTTAGTGCTGCGCCGACGATCATCATGCCTACGATGATATATGCGCCTTTAAAATAGCTCCAATATGTCCAGAAAAAGTCGGGTGCTCCGAGATCAATAGACTTAAAGAGAAAGCCCAATATGATGGCGTAAATTGCGGGAAGTGTCAGAATTTTTTTAAAACTTTGCGTAATATCATATGTGCCGCGCGCTGCGATATAATATCCAAATGTGGATTCGACCAGAGTTCCCCCTAACGTCATAAAAATATATAGCGCGACAATTTTCTCATCGAAAAACAATATAACAAGTGGAAGCCCCAAATAGCCCATATTCGACATAGAAGAGCATAAAGCCATTATATTTGCTTGCATATCTTTGAAAACATATTTGCCAATATGCAAAAAAATTGTCCCAATGATTACGGTTATAATATAAAGAAAAACGGGAAGAATGATATAGGCAGGCTGGAAATCCAGTTCCAGGATAAAGCCGAAAATGACCACAGGTTGAAAGAAATATAGCGTCAGCACACCAAGGCTTTTGCGATCAACATTCATTTTTTTTGCTGCAAAA
>JBCCNR010000108.1:0-6092 GCA_039025725.1 Pseudomonadota bacterium
ACCTTATCCATAAGGCTTTTTTTGAACATAATATTATAAAAGAAACGCTTAAAGCCAATATGGTTCCAAATATTGGGGGAAGTCTCTCGACAACTTTTTCGCTCCCTATATTCGGGCAGGTGCATACCAAGCACGATATTACAATATGTGGCTCGAATACCGCTGTCAGGCCAACTGATCTTGATGGCGGAACTCATTTACAGGCTTTCACGCAATTATATGTTGCAACAAATACAGATATCTCTGGCAAACAAGAGCAATATGTTGAAACTATCATTAATGACCTTGTAAAAGTGGGGTGTGATCTTCCGATAGAAAAAATTGAAATTATCCCAACGCAATATGAATGGCATGCTGATTCAACAGGCTATTCAGGTGGCGGTTATCAAATGGATGCAGTTACTGTTGTAATGGATGGCCATAAATATGAAATTGGACAATTAGAGATTGCTCAGCTTAATGACTATGATCAATCAGGAACTTTAAAGGGGAGATCATCACATTTAATCGTTTTTGGTCTGGATCGTATTATTAATCTCATAAAGATATGTGAATGTCTGTATGCAGGTAAGGATATTAATTTCAAAGATAGGCAGAACTTATATCATCTCACAGAGGTACAAGATCAATGGCATAAGAATTTTATGTGCCGCTTTTTAGAGCCATCTATGACCTCAAGTGAAATTGTCAAATATATCTCTGAGCATTTTCAGATAACTCAGAATAATGTGTCTGCGCAAAATCTCAGCTTAAATGTTTTCTCAAATTTGGGAAATCTGAATACCATTATGGAATGTGCATATGCATCGAATATTATCACATCTGATTTTAGGAACGCATTTATTCGAGATGCAAGAAAAATATATAAGGCTTTTGCGAAGAAAATTATAAATGAGCCTGATATTTTTTATAATGAGGTCAAGACATTATATATCGACGCCCCTAAAGATAGTGCATTTTATAAGCCTGACCCCCAAATTGATGTTTTTAAGTTCGTTCCAGAGATTGCACACTTATTTCCTGAAAAACTTCAGCACAAAACGATGCAACATATTGATACGCCAGAGCTTCTGGAAAATATTTATTTGGCAGATGAATTTCCAAAGATATCACTAGATAATATAAAGCGCGACACTCCTAATGTTAAGAATAAATTGTTGCAATTAAATAATATTGTATGCCTAGATTTCTCAGAGCATTATCAAGATAAAAAACAGTATTTCTCTCTCATTCATTCTCGGATTGGCTCTTTGCAAGATCGCCTTGATCTTAAGTTGGAATTAGCAGAAGAGCTTTGTGTGTTGGCTTCACGAGATGAACAGGCTTCCGTCGATGAAATAAAGCAGCTTATCACTTTTTATGAAACAGAATTTGCATATAGAATGCACAAGTTACATCCATTTCTACAAGGATATTGCGTTGCGACACATATGATATATTTAGAGGGCGATAAGAATAAAGAAACAATTAAAGCTATATTTGATATGCATAATATCGATAAATCATACAACCAATTGGATAAACTTCCAAAGAGCACTTTATCGGCGATTTCAGTAAATAATATTGTTGAAGCATGTTTGTATTATGCAGTCTCCAATAGGAATCCAAGTACCTAAGACCCAGATGCTATAAAGATAAAAATATCTATAGCAGTTGCCGCACTCAAACAGCTTGGTCTTCAGGAAGATCACATAAGACAATTGGTGAAGTTCATCGTGACAAGATCAGATTTATGCAAGATAGATGATAAATTTTTAGATGAAAATAATTACTTCTTAAAAAGGATAAGCGCGAATCTCTCTAAATCAGCTTAAAATCAGATCTAAATGCGCTTTTTAAACCTTAAATATACACCAGATTTAGGACGCGTTGTCATCCGGCTGACGGGCTCAACATTATGATCACCTTTAAGTGATATATGAAAATTCTTGATAATATCAGCTAAGATAATGACAGCCTCCTGCTTGGCGAAACCTGCGCCAATACAAATACGCGGTCCTTTTCCAAATGGAATAAAGCAAGATTTTATAGAAGTTTTATCCTGACTCTCCTGGTCTGTGAACCTTTCTGGTGCAAAATGATGCGGCTCTTGCCAATAATTTTTATTACGATGTAGAAGCCAGGGAGAAATCGTTAACATGTCTCCTTTTGCAATATTTTTATCTCTGACTGTCATATCATGCGCAGCTTCTCTTGGGAAAAAACTCACCGGAGGATAAAGACGCAAAGCTTCCTGAAAAACGGATTCTGTGATTTTCAACAAACGCATTGTTTCAAAGCTTATTTGCCCGACTTTCTGGATTTCTTCGTATGATTTTTGCTGTAAATGCGGACAGTGCGCCAAAAGATATAAGGACCATGTCAGTGCACTCGCGGATGTTTCATGCCCAGCGAGAAAAATAATAGAAAGTTGATCAATAATATCATCAAATGAAAAATAAGACCCATCATCAGGGTCTTGGGCGCGCATCAATGCATCTAAAATATCGTCATTCGGAAGAGAGTGACCATCTTCTCTTTTTTTGTGAAAAGCATCATAACGCTCTTTGGTAATATCTTTGAAGACTTGATGAATATGTCGCGCATATCTATCCGCAAGCCATCCCAACCCAAAAGAAGGTAACCCATATAAACGCAATGTTGTAATACGCTGAGCAATGGTTTGGTATTTATTAAAAGCAATATGTATATTATGTGCATCTTTCGCACCGAGCTTTTTCGATAAAATTGTGCGAAAAATAATATCTGCCGTCACATGCGTCATGATTGGGTCAATGTGAACATAATCATCTTTTATGGCGACAGCCTCTAATAGCTCTATAAGTTCCTTTGAGGCATCCTGCATCATTGCAAAAACACGTTTTAAATTTGTATGCGCAAATGCAGGATTTAACATTGTACGCTGCTTTTGCCATTTTTCTCCGTTCGTGGAGAACACACTTTCCCCCAAAAGAGGGCATAGCATCTCATGTTGGACATAATGTTTTGGAAAATGTCCTTCCCGATCGGTTAAAACTTCATGCACAAGATCTTTTTCATTCACGGTAAAAATATTCAACCGTGGCAGGCGTACCTCCCCCAATTTCATATGATAGCTTTTCTCATAAAGCGTATGAATCCAAGATGACAGACCAAGAAAAAAACGCTTAAGCTGGTCAGCTTTGTTTTTATGTGGCCTTGGATAAGGTGGGATAAATTTTTCTTGCATAGATAAATTTATGTTTCCATAAAATGATGCTCAAGTGGATGAGAAGAGGTCATTAATGCAACAAGATTATAAGGAGAACTTATGGGGCTTGTCATGAAATATCTAAAATGCAAATCAAATTTATTGCGACGCATTTTTTTATACATATCTGGCGGATAATATTTATGAAATTGTGGAGACTTCATCGTAAGGCGGACATTTTGAGGGTGATGTTCAAGCGAAAAAGGATCATGCAAAGCAAAACAAACACTATCAGCCGGTGAACTTAAATCACACCATGAAATATTATATTCTTTCACTTTATTCATGCGCTCTACAAATAATTTTGCTCCGCGGTAATATGAGGCAAGTGGGATACAATGCCCTAAAGTGAGAACTTTCAATTTTTGGCGTTGAGCCTCTGAGAGCTCAGGGAGTAAAAAATTAAAAAGAGGAATCAATAAAATAGATCCGTTACTATGCGCAACAATTTGCACTTCATCGAAACTGTCATCTTGCAAGCTCTCGAGGATTTTGGCTTTAAATATTTGTACGCGTTCATCTGTAAGGTGCGGATAACTTCCAAAAGCTCGTGCATTAAATATGAAGAACCGCAACAGCCAAAGTGATTTTATCTTATCTAAAACATATGATGCAGGAATAAGCGCTATAATAATAAGTCCTAGATTTTTAAAAGGGATATCAGGTAAAAATAATCCGATCAGAAGCAAAAATAACGATAAGCCTCCCCAAACTGATAGTAATGTAAATATTGGAAAAAACAATGTCATAACCGGAGCACGTGGTAGCTCAGATATTCGTGTCCATCTGGTATGTTTTGCATATAGAAAATATGTTTTAAGAGTTTTAAGGCCTAATTTAACAGGATTTTTTTCCCAATTTTGCCGAACAATATCATCCCATTGTAAGAAATTATATATATTTTCAGTATTATCCTCAGGTGCTTTAAGTGTGAGATGGTGCTTATCAGCCTGATTGGATGTTTCCAAGGTAATATTTTTATCTTCTAACTGATTAAAATCTTTTACAGCTTTTTTTAGAAGCTCTCGGTAATATCGAAAGCCCCTTGGATCAAATCCACTGATATAAAAAATTTTTCGCTTTGTAATGTTCTTTTCGGTCATATGATATTTTCTAATTTTAAAATGATGCTATTTACAAATCCCTATGAGATGTATAACGTAACATTGTTTTTATCGGTCAAGGCAGCATCTGAAGTTATATTAGATTCAGCCACTTATGAAAACAATAGTTTGTTGCATATTTAAAAAACCTCTATATGCAAATGAATAATAATATGTCATTATAAAAAAAATTACTTTTGTGATTCCCGGGAGAATGTTGTCATGGATTTTACCTTAGAAGAAGTTGACGAGCTCAAGCCTCAAATTACTGTGTTTGGTGTTGGCGGTGCTGGCGGAAACGCTGTTAATAATATGATTGAGTCCGGGCTAACTGGCGTAAGTTTTGTTGTTGCCAATACAGATGCACAATCTCTGACACAATCTAAGGCCGCTGAGCGTATTCAAATCGGGCGTGCGATCACACAAGGTTTAGGTGCTGGCGCAAGACCAGAAATTGGTCGCGCATCTGCTGAAGAAAATTTGCCCGAAATTGTTGAGCACCTTAAGGGTAGCCATATGTGTTTTATCGCAGCAGGAATGGGCGGGGGAACCGGAACAGGCGCAGCGCCTGTCATTGCTAGAGCTGCAAAAGAAATGGATATCTTAACCGTTGGTGTTGTCACGAAACCTTTTCAGTTTGAAGGCGCACATCGTATGAAGCTTGCCAATCAGGGTATTGATGAGCTTCAGCAATATGTTGACACATTGATTGTGATCCCTAATCAAAATCTTTTTCGTATTGCCAATGAGCGCACAACATTTTCTCAGGCTTTTGAGCTTGCAGATCAGGTCCTGCATTCAGGTGTGCGTGGTGTAACTGACCTTATGCTTTTACCGGGATTGATCAATCTTGATTTTGCCGATGTACGCTCTGTCATGAGTGAGATGGGGAAAGCCATGATGGGGACTGGCGAAGCAGAAGGTGACCATCGCGCAATTGCCGCTGCGGAGGCAGCTATTTCAAATCCTCTCCTTGATGATGTGTCTTTAAAGGGCGCAAGGGCTGTACTTATCAATATCACAGGCGGGGATGATCTGACATTATTCGATGTTGATGAGGCCACAAATCGTATTCGTAATGATGTTGACCCGGAAGCAAATATTATTTTCGGTGCTGTTTTCAATGAAAATATGAATGAGAAGGTACGCGTTTCTGTTGTCGCAACCGGTATTGATGGTGCGAGACCTGCGCAAATTCAACAAATGCAGATTGAAACTCAGCCCAGAACTGTTCCTGATGCAAACAGACAACAGCCATCACATATTCAGGTTGGAACTGTTCCGAGCGGTGAAAAACCGTCACCAGCCTATGAAAATACCAAAGTATCGCAACCTATGTTCCCTGGTGGGTCTAACAGTTGGACGGGTGACGTAAGTGAGAATGTTTCTGCTGCGCAACCTCAACAGCAGGCTCCAGTGCAAAATGCAAACTCGCAGAATATGCATGCTTCACCTGAAATTGAAATCAAAGAAACTCCTGTAAAAACGGCTGCTACAGAAACTGTTGATGACATTGTTTCACAGATAAATGCGCAAAAAACAAATGGTGCTTCGCCAATTTCCGTTGAAAAGAATGAAGATACAGGCATGAAGAGCTTTTTTGGGTTCGGACGTCATAAAGATGATTGGGCTTCACAAAACCCAGATAAAATTGAAGTAAGAAGTGCGGCTGATGGCGCAGAGGCCGGAGATAAAAAAGGGAGTGACGATAATTTTGAAATTCCTGCTTTTCTGAGGCGCTCGCTTTATTAATGCCAAAT
>JBCCNR010000109.1:0-6053 GCA_039025725.1 Pseudomonadota bacterium
AAAATTATGAAGTTTACGGGAAAGCTTTTTATTTAGAAGCTATTCAACAGAGTTATGTATGATCCTTACTTTATAATTATTAAAAATGGGATGCTAATCTGATAAGATAGGAAAAAAAATCGCTTGGCAGAGAGTGCCTAAGGGCCTATAACAAGTCTGTAAGTTATATATTATGCTATCTTCTGTTGTAAGCAAAAAAAAAGAAAAAACGCCTTCTGAAAAGACTATTCAGGATTTAATGCTGCGCGTGGAAGATATTATTGTTGCTGAATCTGCGCTTTCGCGCGTGCCGCTGACACAACAAATTATCAAACATATCATACATGCTGGTGGAAAACGTATTCGGCCGCTTTTATGTGTTGTCTCTTCTTCTTTATTTGGTCCCGTCCGTGAGGAGACTTGTCTTGCAGCAGCGGCGCTTGAGTTTATCCATACAGCAACATTACTGCATGATGATGTTGTGGATGATGGTGAAAAAAGGCGCGGGAAAAGCACCGCTAATATAGTGTGGGGTAATAAATCGGCCATTTTAACGGGTGATCATCTTTTCGCGCGGGCTTTTTCTTTGCTTGTCAGAACATCGCATATTCCGACGCTTGCGACAGTTTCACATGCCTCTGAGATACTTGCTGAAGGTGAGATTTTACAGCTTTCGCTCAAAAATCAAATCCCAAGCCGGCAAGATTATTTTGATATTATCAATGCTAAGACAGCTTCTCTTTTTTCGGCAGCCTGTGAGGCTGGAGCACTTTTGGCTGGGGCAACGCCTGAATATGTGCAAATTTTAAAAGCGTTTGGGCAGGATTTCGGACTTATCTTTCAGATTATTGATGATATCCTTGATTATGAGAGCCATTTTGATGCAATGGGAAAAGATCTTGGACATGATTTCTTTGAGGGGAAATATACATTGCCTCTTATATTGGCCTTTGAACAAGCAGATGATCAGGAAAAAAAACATATAAAAGAGATTATGGCTCCGAATGCTTTGCGCGATTATGATGATTTTTGTGGTATTTTGCGTCTTATAGAAAAATATGAGACGATTGCAGCAGCAAGAGACTTTGCACAAAAACTTTCCGAGGCAAATAAGCAACGTCTTTGTGATTTACCACAAGCGCCTTCTTTAGCGTTGCTCAAAGATTTATCGGCGAAAGCTTTACATAGAATGTCATAATTACAGGAAGTTTTAAGATGAAAGCTGTGCGTTTAGGTGTGAATATTGATCATGTGGCCACTGTTCGCAATGCGCGTGGTGGTGTGCATCCTGATCCTATTCGTGCAGCGATGATTGCGCAGAAATCTGGCGCGGATGGTATTACGGCTCATTTGCGGGAGGATCGTCGGCATATTTCAGATGATGATATTGCAAAACTTATGAAGGCGATTGATTTGCCACTCAATCTTGAAATGGCGGCAACTGAAGAAATGTTGAATATTGCATTACACCATAAACCTCACGCAATTTGTCTGGTGCCCGAGAAAAGAGAAGAGAAAACCACCGAAGGCGGTTTGGATTTGGTAAAAAACATCTCTTATTTACAAGATTTTACTTCAAAAATTGACCCAAAACAGAGTAGATTATCACTTTTTATTGATCCTGAGATTACTCAGATTGATGCTGCGGTCTCTTTGAGGGCTCCTGTCATTGAGCTACATACAGGTGCATATTGCGAGGCCTGCCTTAGTAAGGATAAAGAGCTTATACACCAAGAAAAAGAAAAGCTTTATATTGCTGCTAAATATGCACATCAAAAAAATATTGAGGTACATGCTGGTCACGGCATAACATTTGATACTGTTTCTGCCATGGCTACACTTCCGCATATTGCAGAGTTAAATATTGGTCATTTTATTATTGGTGAAGCTATTTTTTGCGGGCTTGAAAATGCAATCTTAAAAATGCGAGATATGATGAATCGTGCGCAATATGATTTCAAATGATGATTTAAAAGACTGGGCTGATGCTTTACCGGCGCATCATATTTTAGGTATTGGGACGGATATATGCTCTGTTGCGCGTATTGAAAAAATTTATCATCGTTTTACAGAACATTTCCTACGTAAAAGCTATAGCAAAAACGAACAGAGTTTTTTTTATACATTGCCTGATCATAAAAAGTCTCTTTTCCTCGCCAAACGTTTCGCGGCAAAAGAGGCCTATGCAAAAGCGTTTGGAACAGGTCTCGGCGCATATGTCGCCATGAAAGAGATTGAGACTCTGAATGATACAATCAAAAAATCTCCGAGGATGATGATATACGGTCAGAGCTTGCATCATCTGCAAGAGAAATGTCATGGTCATGATCACCATATATATATTTCCTTATCGGATGAAGATCATTATGCAATGGCTTTTTGCGTTATAGCACTTGTCACACCTTCTATTGCGCTATAAAATCGCGCATAAAGTGAGTCGAAAATAATGTCAGATAATGATGATGATAAGGATAAAGATGCAAATAAAGCCCCTTTTTCAGAATTGCGCACGCAATCTGATAAGACGATTGATGCCTCATCTTCCCTGTTGAAAAAGACTCTGACGGATTTAAAACATGTTAAAGCAAAAGAAGATCAACACCAGAAAGTAACGAAGATCAATAAAATTCTGGCTACGCTGCATGGGGATAAATCTGAACATATTCAAAATATTAAAGATCAGGCACATGAAAAATCACAAAATTATCATGCAAAAATGCAGACATCGCCCTCTCTTTTTAAAAGATATTATTATGATGTGGGCAGAATGTTAAATAGCTTTAAAGCCAAACATTACGAGATATATGATTTTATCAGATCGGCATTTTACGCTTTGTTTTTAGCGATGTTTATTCGGTCTTTGATTATACAGCCTTTTAATATTCCATCAGAATCTATGGTCCCTTCCTTGCTTGTCGGAGATTATATTTTTGTTGATAAGTCTGCTTATGGATATAGCAAATATTCTTTTCCATTTGCACCGGACCTTTTTGAGGGACGCATTTTTTCTACCATGCCAGAGCGCGGAGACGTTGCTGTCTTTCGCGTAGTTGATGATCAGAATAAGGATTATATCAAGCGGATTGTTGGCCTTCCGGGGGATAAAATCCAGTATATTGATGGGCGTTTATGGGTGAATGGTGCGCAGGTTCCGGTAAAAATGTTGGGCCCATATGATGGACGCCCTCTTGACCCGAGTGCTTATAATGCTCCTGTTTTTGAGGAGACCTTGGATGGAAAAACCTATCAGACTTTAGATATTTATGATGGTCTCCCGACAGATAATACTCCGATCTTTGAGGTTCCTGAAGGCCATTTTTTTGTCACAGGAGATAATCGAGATAAATCGCAGGATAGTCGCCTTATGAATGGGCCGGTTGGATTTGTCCCTATGGATAGGTTGATTGGCAAGGCTGAGATTATATTCTTTTCGCTTGATCGGGAGAATTTTCTTGAGGTTTGGAAATGGCCAACAGCGATAAGATTTAACAGAATTTTTAAGAATATTGATTAAATTCATACGAAAAAGAAGATAATGGGTAAGGAATGCCAGATTTAAAGACCAGAATGGAAGCCATTGAAGAGAGGATCAACTATAGATTTAATAATCCTGATCTTCTTAAGAGTGCTTTAACACATTCAAGTGCGAATACAGATTTTTCAAATGAGCGTATGGAATTTTTAGGGGATCGTGTATTGGGTCTCGTCATGTCTGATTTTCTTTATAATAATTTCATTGAGGAAGAGGGCTGTCTTGCGAAAAGGTTGAATTATTGGGTTTCGCGTTCAAGCTGTGCTGAAGTTGCTATGAATATTAATTTGGGAAAAGCGATTATCCTTGCTCCCTCTGAGGAAGATAATGGCGGTCGCAAAAAAGAGACAATATTGGGCAATGCCTGTGAGGCCGTCATCGCGGCAGTCTATCTTGATGGAGGCTTTGAAAAAGCTAATAAGGTTGTTCTGCATTTATGGGATAATTTGATCAATCGCCCTATTCCGATGACGGATAGCAAGTCAGCTTTACAGGAATGGTCGCAATCTTTTAATCTCGGGCTGCCAAAATATAAAATTGTTGAAAGAACTGGCCCTGACCATGCGCCGACTTTTAAAGTCAGTGTAGAAATTAAGAATAATGGCCATGCGATTGGTGAGGGTGGGTCTCGGCGCGCTGCGGAGCATGATGCTGCAAAACAAATGTTGGTTAAAATAAACGAAGAAGAAGATTTTTTTTAACGCGCATTATCACGCTCCTCCCTCTTGAAAGAAAATTCAATGATCACCATATTAATATTAAAGAATATGGGAGGAGAAAATGAATTTCGATATTTTAAGTGACAGTTTGAAAAAAGCTATCACCTCAGCGCAATCTTCTGCTGTGCGTCAAAAACATCAATATTTAACCTCACTCCATTTGTGCCACGCGCTTTTAGAAGAGACTGATGGCCTTACACCTAAGATTCTCAATATGGCTGGGACGGGTGTCAAAAAAGTGAAATCTTTGCTGGAAAGTGCTCTCTCAAAACTGCCTGTTGTTGAGGGGGGACAGATTTACAGTGATAAGTCACTTTTAAATATCATGTCAAAAGCAGAAGAGATTGCGAAAAAGCGCAATGATCAGTTTATTCTTCCGGATATTATTTTACTGGCTGCTTTTGAGATGAAAGATCAGATATCAGAAATCCTGATGCAATCTGGGGCAAAGCCGGAGGCTATAAAAAATGCTATAGCAACATTGCGGAAAGGGCGCGCAGCCAATAGTGCAAGTGCTGATCAGAATTTTGATGCTTTGGCAAAATATGCACGTGATCTGACGGCTGATGCAGAAAATGGCAAAACAGACCCTGTGATTGGTCGCGATGAAGAGATCAGGCGCACGGTACAGGTTTTACTTAGGCGGTCAAAAAATAATCCTGTTCTGATCGGAGAGCCGGGTGTTGGAAAGACTGCCATTGCGGAGGGGCTTGCGCATCGTATCATCAACGGAGATATTCCTGAAACTTTAAAAGATAAGAAAGTCATGGCGCTTGATATGGGAGCGCTGGTTGCAGGTGCGAAATATCGTGGAGAATTTGAGGAGCGCTTAAAGGCTTTGCTGACTGAAGTTCAGTCGGCCGCAGGAGATGTTATTTTATTTATCGATGAGATGCATACGCTTGTGGGCGCAGGCAAAACAGATGGAGCGATGGATGCTTCTAATCTTTTGAAGCCTGCCTTGGCCCGCGGAGAGCTTCATTGTATTGGGGCGACAACATTGGATGAATATCGCAAATATGTAGAAAAAGATGCTGCTCTTGCGCGGCGTTTTCAGCCTGTTTATGTCGCCGAGCCTCAGATTGAGGATGCAATATCTATCATGCGTGGCTTAAAGGAAAAATATGAATTACATCATGGTGTAAAGATTTTAGACAGTGCGCTTGTTGCGAGTGTGACTTTATCGCACCGATATATTACGGATCGTTTTTTACCGGATAAAGCGATTGACCTTATGGATGAGGCTGCGTCTCGTGTCAGGATGCAGGTTGATAGCAAGCCTGAGAAGCTTGACAATTTAGAGAGAGAAATTATTCGTCTGCGTATTGAACTTGAGGCCATCAGTAAAGAAGAAGATGAAGGCGCAAAGAAGCGCCAGCAGGCTGTTGAAGAGAAATTAGCTACTTTGCAGACAGAATGTGATGCTTTATTTCAAAAATGGACGCAGGAAAAGGAGAAGGTTTCGGATGTTAGAGACCTAAAGGCAGAGCTTGACCGCGCGCGGGCAGAGCTTGAGCAAGTCGAGCGGTCTGGAAATTTAGCGCGTGCAGGGGAATTAACATATGGTGTTATTCCAGATTTGATGCGAAAGATTGAAGCTGGAGAGAATAATTCTGGCGAAGGGGAGTTGGTCAAAGAAGTCGTCACTTCGGATAATATTGCGGATATAGTGTCGCGTTGGACGGGTATTCCGGTTGATAAAATGCTGGAGGGGGAGCGCGAAAAATTGCTACAAATGGAGGCTATTTTATCTCGGCGTGTCATTGGTCAGGATGAGCCAATTGCTGCAATTTCAGAAGCTGTTCGCCGGGCGCGTGCTGGGC
>JBCCNR010000110.1:0-6047 GCA_039025725.1 Pseudomonadota bacterium
AAATTAACATTTATAACATAAAAAATTAAATAAGTCAATTTAGCAAAATTTAAAAAAAATGAGCCAAGACGTTAAGCTTTTCTACTGCGAAGATAATGTATTACATGTTTATGACCGTTATCGCGAAATGATCACAAGAGGAAAGGAGAAAGATCGCTCACTTTCTTTTACAGCCCTCAAACAAGATTATGATTTTCTGGAATATAAAAAGAAACAAATTACTCCAAAATCTGTGCAAAAAAACGGTTGGAAATCTATTCGGGAGGATACTTTTAATGCTCTTATAGGCTTGTTACAGGATAAAGGGTGGCTTGAAATAAGCGATAATCGTCTTGTTTATCAAAAAACAGAAGGCCTTTTTCATGCGCTCGAATATCATTACAATGACATACACTCATCATCTATGGATTATGGAATATTTGCAGGTGAATATAGAAGCTTTAATATTGCCCTCATGAATAGAAACACAATCATTAAGGGGAATTTAAATATTGAATATCATCCTAATGAAAATTATCTTTCCGCTGTGCATAATGTAAGTTTCGACAATAAATTCCAGAAGGAATTTATTTATACAGGCACAGTTACAGTTATTAATGGTAAAAATCATCTGATATTGAAAGCAGCAAATGAAGACATATTCGAAGAAATTCGTCTACAAATTATTCGCGAAGATGAGAAAACTATCATTATGGAGGGCATAGCATCATTATATAGTATGTCTCAGAAATTATATGTCATAAGACGCACAATTATTGATAATTTAATCGATGCAGAACCTTTTCCAGAGTTAAAAAATACAACTTTTTCTATTCAAAGCAACAAGCTTCCTGAACAATATCAAGATTACATCAATGGAGAAGATAATAATTACTTTAAGATGAAAATGATAAGCGGACTTATCAAATAGGTTATTCAGCGACATTCGCTTGTTTATTAAGGTCATTGATCGTAACGCCCCATAAAAGATGATCTTTAAACATCCCATCAATTTCGCCATAAGCTTTTGAATAGCCCTCTTTCAAGAAACCTACTCTTTCAAGAACGCTTTGCGACTTTTCATTGGTCACCATTGTGCCAGCTTCAACTTTAATCAAATTAAGTGATTTCATGGCCCATCCAACGGCTGCACGGACAGCTTCTGTCATATAGCCCTGCCCCTGCTTATTTTGCGCAATCCAATATCCAATCGTGGCTGAATTTTTTGGCCATCCCATCACATTGCCTATTTCAATATAACCAATCAATAATGATGTATTGCGCTCAAAAACGCCAAGACCATAATAATTGCCATTTTGAAAGCCAAGATAAGCATCTTTCTGATAACGATTAAAACCATTATATGTCAGGTGATCCATATCCCAGATAGGCTCCCATTGGCGTAAATAATCATAATTTTCTTGCCTTGCTCTGATCCATTCGCTGCAATCTGTCGGAAGCAGAGGCCTTATGATCAGACGCTCAGAGTCTATACGCGTTTTGTAGAAATCCAATCCATAACTGTTCACATTGCCCACGCACTATCCTAACCTGATAAAATAAGTGGAAACACAATACCCATAAAATGGGGGGGAATGGGTGATTGTGTCTCCGGATTATCAATTAGGCAAAAAACGTGCCAGCCTTTCCTGAGATTCTGTGTCAATATGCTCAATATTCCCAAGCACACAATAAGCAGCCTTGCCGGATCGCAAGAGACGCGCAGAAAAGCTGCGAATATCATCACATGTCACATCATCAATAGCATTCATCATCTCTTCGGTTGTGATCTGTCTGCCAAAAATAAAATGCTGCTTAACCAGAGCCTCACTGCGTCCAACAGGGCTCTCAAGGCCCATCACCAATCCAGAACGCAACTGTGCTTTTGCACGGTCAACCTCTTGCTGATGAGTATGGTTGGCGAGTTTCTCCATTTCGGTGATAGAAGAATCCAGAACCTCATAGGCTTGTTCAGGGTCAGTCCCGGCATAGATGCCGAAACTCCCGCCATCCTCAAGATTAGATGTAAAAGAGCTAATCGAATAAACAAGACCTTTTTTTTCACGAATCTCCTGAAAAAGCCGTGACGACATCCCACCGCCATAAAGCATAGAATAAACTTCTGAGATGTAAAAATCATTATCAGAATAGCTTAATCCTGGTAAAGCAAGTGCCATATGAAGTTGTTCAAGATCTTTTTGCAGAAGATTGACACCGCCGCCCCAGCGCGAGGGAACCGTAACCGTTCCAGCTGGACGCGATGGGAATTGCAAATATTTATGTGCAAGGTCTAACATTTTCTCATGTGTGATCTTTCCAGATGCCGCAAAGATCATATTTTCTGGCGTATAATGCCGTTTAATATAATCAAAAAGAGCCTCACGCGACATGTTCATAACAGTTTCACGTGTGCCAAGAATATTCCGTCCCAAAGATTGCTGCGGATAACAGCTCTCCCCAAGCGAATCGAACAGTAAATCATCAGGATTATCTTCACATTCGCCAATTTCCTGAATGATAACACCTTTTTCGCGCTCAATTTCTTCTTCGTCAAAGGTTGAATTCTGTAAAATATCCCCAAGAATTTCTGTACATAGCTCAGCATGCTCATGCATAGCGCGCATAAAATAAGCCGTTTGCTCACGCCCCGTATAAGCATTCATCATGCCGCCAACATTTTCGATTTGTTCAGCAATATCGCGCGCAGATCGCGTTTCAGTCCCTTTAAAAGCCATATGCTCCAACATATGAGCAAGCCCATGTTCATGAAAAAGCTCATGCCGCGCGCCAACTTTTATCCATATGCCAATATTGATGGAATGTATATTTTGCATCTCATCTGTCATCACACGCAACCCATTTTCAAGGCGTGTACATTTGATCATATTTTAATATCCAGTTTTTCTAAATTAGCTTCAAGCCATTTAATGTCATATTGGCCATCTATAAAATCATTATTATGCATTAAGGCTTTGAAAAGTGGGATTGTTGTATGGACGCCCCCAATCACAAATTCATCTAAGGCGCGCCCCAAACGCATCAAGGCTTCTGTTCGGCTGTGACCATGAACTATAAGTTTTCCAAGCAAGCTGTCATAATAGGGCGGAATATTATATCCCGCATAAACCCCAGAATCGACACGTACACCAAGACCACCAGCCGTATGGAAATCTGTCACTTTTCCCGGCGATGGCGTAAATGTGATAGGATGTTCTGCATTGATACGACACTCAATGGCATGGCCACTCAAAGAGACATCCTCTTGTGCAAAAGAGAGCTCATAACCCGCCGCAACACGAATTTGTTCTTTAACAAGATCTATGCCTGTGACGGCTTCAGTGATTGGATGCTCAACCTGAATACGTGTATTCATCTCAATGAAGTAAAATTGACCATCCTCATAGAGAAATTCAATCGTCCCAGCCCCAACATATCCCATTTTACGCATTGCAGAAGCACAGACTTCACCAATTTCTGCGCGCTCTGAGGCAGAAATAACCGGTGAAGGTGCCTCCTCGACAACTTTCTGATGTCGCCTTTGCAAAGAGCAATCCCGTTCCCCGAGGTGAACAGCATTGCCATGCTTATCGCCCATAACTTGAATTTCAATATGACGCGGATTATTGAGATATTTCTCTAGATAGACAGAATCATCATCATATAATGTACCAGCATCGCGTTTTGCATCGTGAAAAGCAGATTTAAGATCCTCTAAGGTTGGAGCCAAACGCATCCCACGCCCTCCGCCACCCGCCGCAGCCTTAATTAAGACCGGAAAGCCGATCTTATTGGCAATCTCTAAGCAGCTTTCATAATCATTCACACCACCATCAGACCCCGGAACGACCGGTATCCCAAGCTCTATAGCAGTTTTTTTTGCCGTGATTTTATCACCCATAATGCGAATATGCTCGGCTTTCGGGCCGATCAATGTCAAATCATGCTCTTCTAAAATATCAGCAAAACGTGCATTTTCCGATAAAAACCCATAGCCCGGATGCACTGCCTCCGCACCGGTTAGCTCACAGGCAGATAAAAGTGAAGGGATATTCATATAGCTTTCTTTGGCCGCCGGAGGGCCAACACACACACTTTCATCCGCCAGTCTGACAAACATAGCATCACTATCAACAGTAGAATGCACAGCAACAGTCTTAACGCCAAGCTCTTTACAGGCGCGGACAACACGCAGCGCGATCTCGCCTCTATTGGCAATCAAGACCTTTTGAAACATAATCTCTACCTGATTTTATTCGATTATAACGAGCGTCTGGCCAAATTCGACGCCTTCTTTATCCTGCACGAGAATAGCCTTCACCACACCAGAGCATGGTGCGGGAATATTATTCATAACTTTCATGGCCTCAACGATTAAAAGTGTTTCTCCCTCACTGACAGATTGTCCAACTTTCACAAAATTCGGAGCTCCCGGTTCTGGTGCCAGATATGCAGTTCCAACCATTGGCGATGTAACGCTTTCTCCAGATGCGCTTGACGTTTCTGGCTGCGCTTCAACAGCAGTAGGAGCACTCGGCTGCGGCAAACTCTGAGGAGCGTTATATTGCACTGGCATTTCAGATGCATGAGACGCGTAAATTGTTTGTTTGACTTCTCTCGAGACACGCAATCTGGAATCGCCATGTTCAAGCTCAATTTCAGTCAGGTCAGAATTGGCGAGCATTTCAGCAAGCTCTTTTATGAACTCTTTGTCAAAAGGTTTTGAAGCAGCCATAAAAAAGAAGTCCTGTTTTTATAATTTTATAGGGTCATATTGGATCGCTGACATATTAACTATTTTTTCTTATGTCTCAAGTTTATTTTAAAAATTCGCGTAACTGGCTGCGGGGAGTTGCAAGATAAGTCATTATGAGATATTGAAAACCATATTTATTTAAGGTTTATAATGATGTCTTATCGTATTGCTGTCATCGGGGCGACTGGGAATGTCGGTCGTGAGATGTTGAATATTCTTTCTGAGCGAAATTTTCCTGCAACTGAAATTTACGCGCTTGCTTCGCGGCGTTCCATGGGAACAGAGGTTTCATATGGGGATAAGACATTAAAATGTCAGGATGCCGAGCAATTTGATTATCGTAAAGTGGATTTGGTGCTGATGTCTGCTGGTTCGCATGTGGCGAAAACGCTCGCACCGAAAATTGCCGAACAGGGTGTATATGTTATCGATAATTCTTCTTTCTGGCGGTATAATACTGAAGTGCCTTTAATTGTACCGGAAGTCAATCCGGAGGCTATTGAAAAATGCCGACAGAAGAAAATTATTGCCAATCCAAATTGTTCGACAGCACAGCTTGTTGTGGCTTTAAAGCCCTTGCATGATAAGGCCAGGATTAAGCGTGTTGTGGTGTCAACTTATCAATCAGTTTCGGGCGCAGGTAAGGCGGCCATGGATGAATTATTCAGTCAAACCCGTGCTGCGATTGTGGCTGATCCGATTGAAAATAAGGCTTTTACCAAGCGTATTGCTTATAATGTTATTCCGCATATTGATGTTTTTCTTGAGGATGGGTACACAAAAGAAGAATGGAAAGTCATGGCAGAGACAAAGAAAATGCTAGACCCTCATATTGAGCTCACCTGTACGGCTGTCCGTGTGCCTGTTTTTATCGGCCACGCTGAAAGTGTAAATATTGAATTTGAAAATCCAATAACGGATGATGAAGCGCGCGCTATTCTCGAAGAGGCTCCGGGATGTATGGTCATTGATCGCCGCGAAGATGGAGGATATACCACACCTTATGATGCTTCAGGGGATGATAATACATATATAAGTCGTATTCGGATGGATACAACTGTTGAAAATGGTCTGAATATGTGGGTTGTTTCTGACAATTTGCGCAAGGGTGCTGCGCTCAATTCAGTACAGATTGCTGAGCTTATGATCAGTCGTAAGATTCTGCAAACTCTTGAGACGGCATAATACCAAGCGCCTTAATTCATTTTCGATATTGTACCTATCATAATTATTATATATCAAGCACTTTAAAGTGATTTCTCTCACGCCAGTTGGCTTACGCCAACGGCTCCGAGGGGGCGCGCAACGATGCGCG
>JBCCNR010000111.1:0-5918 GCA_039025725.1 Pseudomonadota bacterium
GCGAGAGAGAGTAGATTTTGGCTTTCAAAATTATGACTTCACAACATATTACACCAATTCAGAAAATGGTGTTGGTGCTGGTGTTATTCATTTTAAAATGCAAAATAGTCTGAAAGATGTGACAGCATCAGAAAATCGCTTTTATGATGAAGAGCAAAATTTTTTACTGGGGCAGGATAAGCTGCTTATTCATGGAGCATATTGGAATGTCGTACAAATAGGCAAAATTGGCTCTGCACAAAAGGTGATTTTATATCGTTATTATAATGGGCGCCCTCAAATCAGCGAGAATAATTTATATCAGGAAAATCTTGTATTTTCGCATAACATATTTATGGTAAAGCTTGATCTTTTGAAGATGTTTTTAGAAACAGGCCATACATCAGGTGGTGTGTTTTTTCTGGTAAAAGATATGACCTCTGATGAAGATATGCAGACTGTGTTAAATGATCTGCGATCTATATTAGAATAAAATGAAAAAATAAAATATGTGTGGAATTGCTGGGATATATGACTCAATGGGCGCCCGGCCTGTTGATCGTGATATTTTAGAAAAAATGATCGGGGAGCTCGCGCATCGTGGGCCAGATGATGAAGGTATTTTTCTAAAAGATGGTGTTGGGCTGGCTCATAAAAGATTGAGCATTATTGACCTTGATGGTGGGCATCAGCCCATGCATGCCAATGATGATCAGGTGACATTGGTCTTTAATGGCATGATTTACAATTATAAGGCATTAAAAACGCGCTTGCGTGGTGCCGGCCATAGTTTTCGCACGGAATCTGACACAGAAGTTTTGATTGCAGCTTACAAAGCTTGGGGCACAGATATGTGTAAATATCTGGATGGATTCTTTGCTTTTGCGATTTATGACCATAATCATGAAATGCTATTTGCGGCTCGGGATGTTTTTGGAAAAAAGCCATTTTATTATTATCTCGATAAAGAATTTTATTTTCATTTTGCCTCTGAGCTTCCGGCATTGATGCATTGTTTCAAGGGGAAGCCCTCCCTATCAGCGCGTGCGATTGATAATTTTTTTGCGATGGGATTTATTCCCGATACAAAAAGCCTGTATGATAATGTGTTCAAATTGCCTCCGGGACATAAATTGACTTTCCGGCGGTCTTATGATCAGCCCAAAATCGAGCCCTTTATGAACCTTAAACCGGTTGAGATTGAGGGAGATGATACGGTGCTTCCGACATATGATGAGGCCAAAGAACGTCTTAATCATCTGATGCATGAGGCTGTTGAAAAAAGGCTTATCGCTGATGTTCCGATTGGAATTTTGCTTTCGGGCGGTGTAGATTCGGCGGCCATTACTTATTATGCGCGTAAGCATCATAAGGATATAAAGACTTTTACGGCTGGGTTTAAGGATGAAGCCTTAGATGAGCGAGAGCATGCGCGCGAAATCGCAGAGCATTTTGGTACAGATCACACCGAGCTTTTGATTGATATAGATGGAGAGAACATCATTGATGATATTGCCACTGTTGCTGGCGAGCCATTTGCGGATGCTTCATTGATACCGACTTATTTGATTTGCAAACATGCTAAAGAGCATGCGACGGTTTTATTATCGGGAGATGGTGCAGATGAGATGTTTTTTGGTTATGATCGCTATGCGAGCTTTTCGGCGCAGGAGCGTTTAAAGTCTTATTTATCGCTTGAGACACGTAAGATTATGTTTGGCTGGCTAGGGGATCGCTATCCGCAGAATAATTATATTCCGCGCTGGGCGCGGGCTGGTGCGACTTTAGAGGCCATTGCGGATGACCGGGCAGGGGGCTATTTACGTAATTTTGGCATAACGCGTCAGGTCACGCGGAGTGATCTTTATTCTTCTGATTTCAAAGATATTTTAGATAAATATGATAGCAAGTTTTTTCTAAAAAAGCAGTTTGACCTTGCAAAGCACCTCAAAGACCCGATGAAGCAGGCACAATTTGTTGATTTAAATATCTGGCTTGCGGGGCGTATGTTGGTGAAAGCTGATCGTGCATCTATGTCTGCGCAGATTGAGCTTCGGGCGCCTTTTCTGGATAAAGCCTTATGTGAATTTCTTTTTACTTTACCATATTCATATTTTCAGCGAGATGGCAGGGCGAAGATTTTGTTGCGTGATCTTATTCGTCCTTTTTTGCCGGATGATTATTTGAACAGACCCAAGCGAGGTTTTGTTTTTCCTCTCGCAGAGATGTTGCGCACCAAATGGTCAGAGCGCATGCATACAGTGATCAATGATCCGGTTCTGGAGCAAATGGGAATATTTAATCACAGCGTTTTGCGCAAAATATATCGTGAGCATTGTTCAAAAAGGCATGATCATTCAAGGTTATTATGGGCCATTTTACAGCTTGATGCTTTTTTCAACACAACGCGACATATTGTTTGAAGATATGGGGATATCGAGACCAAAAAAATATTATAATGATCTCAAGGGCAGATTAGCAGAGATTTACGTATTATGTTTCCTGACTTTGAAAGGGTATCGTCTTGTGAAAAGGCGCTTTAAAAATAAATATGGGGAAATTGATCTCTTAATGAGAAAAGGCCAAAATCTTATTGCTGTTGAAGTTAAATTTCGGCAAAATATGGAAAATGCTCTCTTGTCGATTATGCCGCATCAGAGGCACCGTATCAGAAATTGTCTTCTCTCTCTTACAAGTCACTATAATGCGCATGATTTAAGATGTGATGTCTGTGCTGTTGATCGCAGATTTTCTATCACACATTTAAGAAATGCTTTTTAATTTCCTTGCTGTAAGATTGGCTGTAAGATATAAATCTGTCCCAATATATTGAAATGCGGAGCAAATATGTCAGCCTTCAATGAGGCCAAAATCATTCTTGTCGAAAGTCATAAAGTTGCGTGCAATGGCGGTGGGGGCGCTCTTGGGCATCCTTTGACCTATTATGTTATCGGTCAAGAGGGAGAAGTGCGCTGCCGTTATTGTGATCGTATTTATCGCCTGAAATCACGTCAGGATCAGCTAGACGCAGCAGGAGATAAAGGTGAATAACCCAGCGGTAAAAATGGTACAGGATAATCCAATAAAAGCCGGAGATAGACTGTTTTTGATTGATGGGTCAGGATTTATCTTTCGTGCATATCATGCGCTGCCAGCTTTATCGCGTCAGTCAGATGGATTGCCAGTCGGAGCAGTCTCTGGTTTTTGCAATATGTTGTTTAAACTGCGTGAGGAGCTCAAATCAGAGACTCAGCCCACACATATTGCAGTTATTTTCGATGCGGGCTCCGTAACATTTCGCAATGAAATTTATACGGAATATAAAGCGCATCGCCCGCCGCCACCAGAGGATCTTATTCCGCAATTTTCCCTCTGTAGAGAGGCTACGCAGGCTTTTGGTTTAAAATCTATCGAAATGGCCGGCTATGAGGCCGATGATTTGATTGCCACTTACGCCAAATATGCCAGTCAAATGGGGGCAGAAGTTAGAATATATTCCTCCGATAAGGATTTGATGCAGTTGGTGGATCAGAATATTTATATGATTGATCCGATGAAGAATAAAGTCATCCAACGCGAGCAGGTCTTTGAGAAATTTGGTGTCTATCCAGAATCTGTGATTGATGTGCAGGCTTTGACCGGCGACAGCACAGATAATATACCGGGCGTGCCGGGGATCGGCGTTAAGACCGCTGCGCAATTGATCCATGAATATGGTGATCTTGAAAATTTACTGAAGAATGCGGAGCAGATCAAACAGAAGAAGCGCCGTGAAAATATCCTTGAATATGCTGAGCTTGCGAAAGTCTCAAGAGAGCTTGTGACTCTTAAACAGGATGTCCCTGTTGAAGTCTCTTTAGTGGAGATGGAATTAAGGGATATCAGTCCTGATGATGTTCTTCCATTTTTAGAGAAAATGGAATTTAACACTTTAACGAAGCGTGTGCGCGCAAAGTTAGGACAATCTGGACATAATATTGAGGCTTCTGCGCATATTGCTGCGCCTCTGCAACAGGATCTTTTTGGGGGTGCATCTGTAAATCCTGTCCTGGAAGCAAAAGACAACATATATCAATCTATTACGGATATTGAGGCTTTAGAGGCTTATATTAAAGAGATTGAAAAAACAGGCTATGTTGCTTTTGACACAGAGACAACTGGGCTAGAAATTGCCTCAGCTGAGCTTGTCGGGATAGCATTATCGCATAAGGCTGGCGAAGCTGTTTATATCCCCTTGCAGCATAAAACCGAAGATAAACAAATTCCTTTAGAAGATGCTTTGCAGCTTTTGCGCCCTGTTTTATCTGCGCCACATATTTTGAAAATTGGTCAGAATTTAAAATATGATCTTTCAATTATGGCGCGCTATGATGTTGATATCACGCCTATTGACGATACGATGTTGTTATCCTTTGCAATGCGGGGCGGTAAGCATCGGCATAATATGGATGAATTGTCACAGATATATCTTGATCACACGCCGATATCCTATGAATCCGTCTGCGGAAAAGGCAAGCAAAAAATCACTTTTGATTATGTTCTGCTTGATCAGGCAACATCTTATGCGGCAGAAGATGCGGATATTACTTTACGTTTATGGCATATTTTCAGCCATGATGTGATTGCGCAGAAGCGTAAAAATTTCTATGAGATGATTGAGCGCAAAATGCCGCATATTGTGGCCTCAATGGAGCGCAATGGTATTGCGGTTGATAGCCGGAGTTTAGAGGAAATTTCAGAAAGATTTGGTCTTGAATCAGAAGATATTGCGCAGAAAATTTATGATATCTCTGGCAAAGAGTTCAATATTGCTTCGCCAAAGCAGCTTGGTGAAGTGCTCTATGATCATATGGGGCTTGAAGTTCCGGGAAAAAAGAAGACAACTGCGACAGGACAAGCAGCAACCGGAGTTGATGTTTTAGAAGGGCTCGCTGCTGAAGGGCATGAGATTGCGGACTATATTTTAAAATGGCGCGGTCTTCAGAAGCTGAAATCTACCTATGCAGATTCTCTTGTTGATCATATCAATCCAAAAACCGGGCGCGTCCACACATCTTTCAATTTAACAGGCGCCGCAACAGGGCGTTTTTCCTCAAGTGACCCTAATCTTCAGAATATTCCGATCAAAACGGAAGAAGGGCGCCTTATCAGACAGGCATTTATCCCGAAAGAAGGATATAAGATTTTATCAGCGGATTATTCACAAATTGAGCTACGACTTTTGGCGCACATAGCAGATGTTCCTATGTTAAAGGAAGCCTTTGCCAAAGGTGAGGATATTCATGCCCGAACGGCTTCGGAGGTCTTTGGCGTGCCCATTGATGCGATTGATAGTTCTTTACGCCGTAAAGCAAAGGCTGTTAATTTTGGTATTATTTATGGCATATCGGCTTTTGGTTTAGCACGTCAGCTGAAAATTCCTCAAAGTGAGGCCAAACATTATATTGATACTTATTTTGAAAGACTGCCTCAGATTAAGCATTATATGGATGTCACCAAGGAGCGCGCGAAACAACAAGGCTATGTTGAGACACTTTATGGACGCCCGATCTATATTAAAGATATTCAAACCAGAAATTATATGCAGAGATCTTTTGCCGAACGCGCTGCGATCAACGCACCTATTCAGGGGACTGCTGCGGATGTCATTAAGCTTGCGATGATTGATGTTTATAAATATCTTATGCGGCATTCTAATATAAAGATGCTTTTACAGATTCATGATGAGCTTCTCTTTGAAGTCCCTGAGGGTGAAATAGCTCTCTTTTCTGAAAAAGTTAAGACAATCATGGAGGCAGCGCCTCTTAAGCGCCATAATCTGACAGTTAAACCAATAGTTGAAGTTGGATGTGGTAAAAATTGGGACGAAGCGCATTAGAAGCTGTTCAACACCAAACGCCTTAATTCATTTTCTATAATGTACCTAATCATAATTATTA
>JBCCNR010000112.1:0-5882 GCA_039025725.1 Pseudomonadota bacterium
CTAAAGCGCGGATATGCAGCCGCAAAGTCTCATGATAAATATGTGATGTCACTGCAAGATACTAAAAAGAATGATATTACGCATATTGAATTTAAAGATGGAATTTATAAAATATAAACAATATTGACATTTTGTTTATTTAAGTGTATATTTTATTAAATAGCATCACAATAAGGTAAAGAATGAATTCTTCATACGATGATTATGGAAATAATAGAGCGATAGATTGGCAAACACCATTATTAAGTGTGCTAGGCGGTATCGGTGCCTCAGCAGCAGCTGCTACCTATGCAATAAGAAGGCATCATATTGCCGCTGAAGCAGCAAAAAAAAATACACCATCTATTGCCACTCAATTGATGAAAGGTGTTCGAGATATTGCTGGTACCGGGGTTTTAGCTGCATCAGTAGTTGGAGCATGTACCCTTGCGACGAAAAAAGATGCACGTGAAAAACTCATAAACTTTTTTAATGGATCAAGAATAACTGAGGCTGCTGAACAGACTAGCCGGATAGTGACAAATAATGTCGGACAAGCTGCACAGGCAGTGGCAAGTAATACCGGGCAAGCTACTCAAACAGTAGTAGATAATGCTGGCCAAGCTGCGCAGGTAGTAGCAAATGTAGCAAATAATTCTGAGCAAGCTGCACGGTCATCAACATATAAGAAAGCAGCAGCTGCCACAGGTATCGGTACAATCGGTGCCTTAGGAGGCCTAAGTTATTTCGTCAATCCACTATTTGGGATTGTGCCTGCTGGATTGGGGACAGCACGTTATTTACATAGTCTAGGTGCAAAGAAAGTCCGTGAAGGAATATGTCATAATTTCTACGGTGCTGTACATAAAGGAGCAGATGCATTAAATAGTGCCTGGAATTTTGCTGGCACAGTCCCATCAGCCACCTGGGATTGGTTTTTGTGGAAAAATCTTTAGTCATCCTATGGTTTTAAAATCTCTGTAAGAGCCATCGCAACGCCCATATTGCTTTTAACCTTTAGGCTTTCTAAAAATAAGCGAAAACAAGATCAACTGAGCAACCAATTTCGATGATTATATCCTATCATCAGCCTAGTTACACCATGATCATTAAAATCAACTTCTTCCAGAGTGGCCAACAGGCCCCATTCATAAATATAGGGCGTTTATGCGCCACTTTCACCGGAGGCCATAATTTAGATTTCCCACAAAAGCTTGATCCGTGAGAGATAAATCAATCCTAGTGCCTTCTAGATGGTCATCCTTTTCTAAGATCTTACAAGAATTATATCTCGTTTTGAATGATTATAAAGCACTAGGTGTATTTTTAGAAAAAAGCCAAATAATTTATTGTTTTAAAATCTCTGCAAGAGCCATAGCAACGCCCATATCGCCTTTAATCTTTAGGCTTCCTGAAAAATAAGCACCCATAGCATCGGTGGAGCCATCAATAATGCCTTGTAATGTCTCTTCATCAATCTGAAGGGTGCAATCACAATCTTCATTCTCGCTCAAAAAAGAACCTGAACTGTCAACAGCGGTCGTGAAACTATCGGTTACCTCAACACGCACACTCCCGGGGAATGATTTGCCCTCAAGGGCGGAATTGACTTTATCTAGCAATGACATAGAAACTCTCCGTAATAATTAATGTGTTTGAACTTCATCATCATTCTGAGAAGAATTATCATCATTCTTTGTCGATGCAATAATATCAGCCGCATCATCCCATTCAATCGGTTTTATCGGCTTTGTAAGAGCATATTTCAGAACCTCGTCAATATGCTTCACCGGTATAACTTCAAGCCCCCCCTTAATATCATCAGGGATTTCGACAAGATCCTTTTCATTTTCATGTGGAATAAGAACAGTTTTTATACCACCGCGTAACGCCGCAAGCATTTTTTCTTTTAGCCCACCAATCTCAAGGGCACGCCCACGTAAAGTGACTTCACCCGTCATGGCAACATCTTTGCGCACAGGATTGTCGGTTAAAGCAGATATAATCGATGTAACCATCGCAATACCGGCGGATGGCCCATCTTTAGGAGTTGCTGCCTCAGGGACATGAACGTGAACATCGCGCTTTTGAAAGACTTTCGGATGAATACCAAAATGATGCGCACGAGACTTTATATATGACGACGCAGCCTCAATGGACTCTTTCATCACATCGCCTAATTTACCCGTCATGCTGACTTTACCCTTACCCGGCAGAACAATAGATTCAATTGAAAGTATATCTCCGCCGACTTCTGTCCAAGCCAAGCCAGTGACGACACCAACCTGATTTTCATCATCAGCAATGCCAAATTTACATTTTCGGACGCCAAGATAATCATTAAGATTCTCATCGGTGATAACAGCCTTATCTGTTTCACCCAGAAGGATTTTCTTCGCTGATTTCCGCATAAGCTTGGACATTTCACGCTCAAGATTACGCACCCCAGCTTCGCGCGTGTAATAACGTATTGTATCTAAAATCGCGCTATCTTCAATTGTGCATTCGCTATCTTTAAGACCATGATCTTTAAGCAGCTTTTCATACATATGATTCTTAACGATTTGCAATTTTTCATGTTCAGTATAACCAGAAACGCGTATGATCTCCATACGATCAAGCAGAGGACGCGGCATGTTCAAACCATTCGCCGTTGTCACAAACATCACATCAGACAAATCATATTCAATCTCAAGATAATGATCCATAAAAGTTGAATTTTGCTCTGGATCAAGCACTTCCAATAGAGCCGAAGCAGGATCACCACGATAATCAAAACTCATCTTATCTATCTCATCAAGGAAAATGAGCGGATTTCTCGTCTTGGCCTTTTTCATGGCCTGCAAAAGCTTACCGGGCATAGACCCGATATATGTCCGGCGGTGACCGCGTATTTCAGCCTCATCACGTAAGCCCCCGAGGGAAATACGCACAAATTCACGCCCAACAGATTTCGCAATAGATTTCCCTAAAGAGGTCTTACCAACACCGGGTGGCCCAACAAGACATAATATCGGCCCTTTAAGTTTATTCACACGTTGTTGCACCGCAAGATATTCGGTGATGCGCTCTTTGACTTTTTCTAAACCATAATGCCCATCATCTAAGATTTTCTGCGCACGCGGCAAATCTTTCTTGAGTTTTGATTTTTTGCTCCATGGGAGTGACAAAAGCCAATCAAGATAATTGCGAATAACAGTCGCCTCAGCAGAGATCGGATTCATCTGCCGCATTTTCTTCAATTCAGACAAAGCACGATCGCGCGCTTCATTTGGCCATTTCATCGCAGAGATTTTTTCTTCAATCTCATCACATTCACTACGATTACCGTCAATTTCCCCAAGCTCTTTCTGTATGGCCTTCATCTGTTCATTGAGGTAATATTCTCTCTGAGACTTCTCCATTTGGCGCTTAACGCGGCTTTTGATACGTTTTTCAACTTGTAAAACGCTCACTTCAGTTTCAATAAGCTCATAGATATATTTGAGCTTTTCTGCGACTGAAATCATTTCAAGCGCTTTTTGCTTATCTTCTATCTTAACAGATAAATGTCCACAAATAATGTCGCCCAATTTAGATGGATCATCAACTTGCACAACACTTACGGCAACTTCAGGAAGAATCTTTTTATTAAGTTTTATATAGCTATCAAAATTCTCTTTGATGCTCTTCATAAGGGCTTTGACTTCGTGATTATCCTCAATTTCATCTTCAAGCTCTTCTATTTCAGCCTTGAGGAAATTCTCATCATCGATGAATTTTTTTGCACGCGCCCTTGTTTTTCCTTCAACAAGCACTTTAATTGTCCCATCGGGAAGCTTCAACATCTGCACAATATGCGCAATCGTTCCATAGACATAAAGTGAATCTGTGTCAGGATTATCATCCGTCGCATTCTTCTGCGTAACGATGAATATTTTCTGATCGCCATTCGTCACTTGCTCAAGTGCATTTACCGATTTTTCGCGCCCCACAAAAAGTGGAACCACAACATTCGGAAATAGGACTATATCACGCAGTGGCAATACTGGCAGGACATTGCTCATAAATATTCCCCGTTCAACAAACAATTAAAATTAGGATACGTTTTTCTGACTTTCTTCGGTCTTCTTTTCTTCGCGCTTAATAATAGGTTGGTCATCGCCAGTAATCGCATCTTTTGTGATGACAACTTCAACGACATCTTCTTCCGAAGGAATATCAAACATTGTATCAATAAGCGCTTTTTCAATAATCGAACGTAACCCACGTGCACCAGTTTTCTTTTCTATAGATTTGCTTGAGATTTCTTTCAAAGCTTCTTCTTCGAAAGTGAGCTCAACATCATCAAACCCGAATAAAGACTTATATTGTTTTACGAGTGCGTTTTTAGGTTTTGTTAAGATTTCTACCAATGCAGCCTCATCAAGGTCTTCCAAAGTTGTAATAACAGGAAGACGCCCAATAAATTCTGGTATCAAACCAAATTTCAACAGATCTTCACCCTCAAGATCTTTGAGGAGCTCGCCGACACGCTTTTCATCTTTTTTCTCGACCTCAGCACCGAAACCAATTGAGCTTCCCTCTCCGCGGCGTGCGATGATTTTTTCAATACCAGCAAAAGCGCCGCCACAAATAAACAGAATATCAGAGGTATCAACCTGTAAAAATTCTTGCTGCGGATGCTTACGACCACCTTGTGGTGGCACAGAAGCAGTTGTCCCCTCCATGAGCTTCAACAAAGCCTGTTGAACCCCTTCACCCGACACATCACGCGTAATGGAAGGATTGTCAGATTTACGTGAGATCTTATCAACCTCATCAATATAGACAATGCCTTTTTGTGCACGCTCAACGTTATAATCAGCAGCCTGAAGGAGTTTCAGTATAATATTCTCAACGTCTTCACCAACATAACCAGCCTCAGTTAATGTTGTTGCATCAGCAATGGTAAAGGGTACGTTTAAAGTCCGCGCCAATGTTTGCGCCAAAAGCGTCTTACCACACCCCGTAGGACCAATTAACAAGATATTAGACTTGGAAATCTCAACATCCGTTGAACTGCTTTCTTTAGCCTCAATACGCTTATAGTGATTATGCACAGCAACAGAAAGAACACGTTTTGCTCTCGCCTGACCAATAACATAATCATCAAGAACCTTCTTGATCTCAGCAGGTGTCGGGATTTTATCCCCACTGCCAGCAGAAGCAGATGTGACTTCTTCATTGATGATGTCGTTACATAATTCAACACATTCATCACAAATAAACACAGTCGGGCCAGCAATAAGCTTTTTAACCTCATGCTGCCCCTTACCGCAAAATGAGCAATATAAAGAACTTTTTGAATCGGAACCGTCTTTACCGGATTTTGTCATAAATTAAGTCCTTTCCAATCCAATTCTCTATTTATCGTCTTTACTATCTTTGTCATCTTTATTGTCTGTATCATCTTTGTCTTTTTTATCCGCATCTGCCTTGTCATCACCTTCACTGGCTTCTTCGCGCTTCTCATAGACCTTATCGACAATGCCGAAATCTTTTGCAGCTTCAGCCGACATAAAATTATCTCTATCAAGAGCACGCTCAATGGTGTCGTAATCCTGACCTGTATGTTTCACATAAATATTGTTCAAACGCCGCTTAAGTGACTCAATTTCTTGCGCATGCAAAAGAATATCAGAAGCCTGTCCGCGGAACCCTCCAGATGGCTGATGCACCATAACGCGCGCATTTGGCAATGCAAAACGCATACCTGCCTGTCCGGCAGCCAGCAATAATGACCCCATAGAAGCAGCCTGACCCATGCAAACTGTATTTACAGGACATTTGATATAATGCATCGTGTCATATATAGAAAGCCCAGCCGTCACAACACCACCCGGACTGTTAATATATAAATTAATGTCTTTCTTAGGGTTTTC
>JBCCNR010000113.1:0-5877 GCA_039025725.1 Pseudomonadota bacterium
AGATAAAAGACGTATTAAGGTTGACTTCCCTGCGCCGTTACGTCCTAAAATGCCTACTGATTTATCAGAAGGTATCGTGAGGCAAACATCTTGCAAAACATGCTGAATACCAATTTTAGGGCTGATATAGCTTTTGGAAATATGCTCTAAAATGATCATCCTAAGATATCATGCCCCCAATTTTTGAGTTATTTTTCAGCTGCAAGACCAAATGCACTATGTAATGCGCGCACAGCAAGCTCAGTATATTCAGCGGAGATAAGAACGCTGACTTTAATTTCGGATGTTGCAATAACGTGGATATTGATACCGCGTTCTGCCAGTGTCCGGAACATCTTTGCGGCAATACCAGCATGTGAGCGCATCCCTACACCAATCGCTGAAACCTTAGTCACATTATCATCCGTATCGATGCGTTCAAATTGGATTTTATCTTTGTGCCCCTCAAGAGCCTGTATTGCAAGTGCTTTTTCGCGGCCAGAGACGGTAAAAGTCATATGTGTGGTTCTACCATTTGCCGAGACATTTTGCACAATCATATCGACATTCACGCCAGCATCGGCGAGCGGCACGAAAACATCAGATGCTATCCCGGGTGTATCGGCAACATTGATAACAGATATTTTTGTTTCATCTTTGGCATATGCAATACCAGTAACGAGTTGTTGTTCCATAATTTCTTCCTCACGACAAACGAGTGTGCCCGGATGATCTGACCCAACATGATCTGTCAGAGACGACAGAACTTGCACGGGAACATTATGGGCCATTGCGAGCTCAACTGAGCGCGTTTGTAAAACTTTTGCACCTAAAGATGCATATTCAAGCATTTCTTCATATGAAATATTGGGAATTTTCCGCGCATCTGATGCAATTCTTGGATCGGTTGTGTAGACCCCGTCCACATCTGTATATATATCGCATCTTTCAGCGCCGATTGCGGCAGCAATAGCAACGGCAGATGTATCAGAGCCTCCGCGCCCTAATGTTGTGATGCGTCCTGTTGCTTCGCTAATCCCTTGAAATCCTGCAATGACGGTAATTTTTCCCTCTTTAAAAGATGCCTCAAGAGTGTCAGATGGAATATCTTTGATACGTGCTTTGCTATGATAATCAGAGGTAATAATAGGAATTTGCGCCGCAGAAAAAGACCTTGCATCGCACCCTAAATTTTGCAAAGCAAGAGCTGTAAGCCCTGCTGTCACGAGCTCTCCTGTTGAGACGACTGCATCATATTCAGCGGGATCATAAAGTGGATGAAGCTGATCTACATAGCCCACAAGTTGGTTGGTAACGCCTGACATTGCAGAAACCACAACCGCAATATCATAGCCATTTTCATGTTCAATCTTAACTTTTTCAGCAACACGCCGTATGCGTTCCAGATTGGCAACAGACGTTCCACCGAACTTCATCACGAGTTTTTTACGCGACATTTTTATCTCTTTGCAAGATTTTAAAATAAATCTGAGTTGTGAGCTTATAAATGTTTCGCGCTACATAATCAAGGCGTTTAATTTATGAGACATCTAAGCCAGTGATGATTTTGGCAAAATCTGTACCTATTTCATAAGGGTCTGCTTCATATATTATCATCACGAAGTTAGGTGTCTGTTAATTTTTAAGCGCTGGTATGCGCAGGGTGAGGCCTAAATAATCCGTCTTTATATCTTTTAAAAGGATTGAATTTGCATCAAAAAGCAGTTTCTCTTTGTTCTCATCCTGATAGGCATCTCTGGCGGTGTCTTTTAAGCTCTCGCCAGCTTTTATAAGTCTAAATTCAGAAGCAGGCTGCTCATCAGCAACGATAATTTTTTCTTTTATAAGAGAAACTTTCACGACATTCCCCAACAGAAGCAGAATCAGCTCTTTGACGTCTGTTGTCGTGACATTGCCAAAAAGAGTAACTTCACTGCCCACAACATCAATAGAAATATGGGCAGGTAAATCATGCTTGCTTATTTCATTATGCAGCATGTCACGTTTGAAAAAAGCTTCTTCTGCATGATCTAACTCTTCAGGGAAGAGGTCTCTTCCGGTATCTTCAGTGAAGTGATAAAGCTTCATTAATCATCACGGTAAATTTTTTCTTTACGCTCATGCTTTTCCTGAGCCTCAAGCGATAAAGTCGCAATTGGCCTTGCATCAAGCCGTTTTAAGCCAATAGGTTCGCCTGTAACCTCGCAGAAACCATAAGATTTATCTTCAATACGCTCTAATGCAGCATTGATCTTCGAGATTAATTTACGCTGACGATCACGTGTGCGCAATTCTATCGCATGGTCTGTCTCACTGGAAGCACGATCATTCAAATCTGCCATATGTAAAGAAACTTGCTGAAGCTCGTCTAATGTAGATTTGCTCTCACGGGCAATCTCATTTTTCCATTCAACCAGCTTTTGTTGAAAATATTCTAATTGCTCATCATTCATGTAATCATTTTCATCAAAGCGCTCTATTGAAAGTTTTTTATCTTCGCTCATATTTTTTCCTCAAATTTGGCAAGTCAGAACGTAGTGTCCTGATTTAATTAATTTTTTATTAAATTAGTGTTCGAATATTATACCAGATAATCGTTAAGAGTCACCTTATTTCTAAAGAGTAAATCTCCATATTTGAATTGCAGTTTGGTCTGAAAAGGCTATATATAATAAAAGAATAGAAATTTCTAAAGCAGGTTTTTGTGACGCAACGTCTGACAGATAAAGAGAATATACTGATCACCAGTGCCCTACCTTATATTAATGGTATTAAACATCTTGGAAATCTAATTGGCTCAATGTTGCCAGCAGACCTTTATGCACGCTATATGCGCCTTAAGGGGAAGAATGTGCTCTATATATGTGCCACCGATGAGCATGGTACACCAGCAGAGCTTGCTGCATTAGAACAAAATAAAGAGGTCGCGCAATATTGCTCTGAAATGCATGATTTGCAGAAAATCCTAGGTGAAGGCTTTGATTTATCGTGGGATTATTTCGGGCGCTCCTCTTCCGAGCAAAATAGAGAGCTCACGCAATATTTTCACAATAAACTCAGTGAGAATGATTTAATCTATGAACAGCTTACGCGGCAGATTTACTCGGTTGATGATGAGCGTTTTCTGCCTGACCGTTATGTGACCGGAACATGTCCACATTGTGGATATGATCGTGCCAGAGGCGATCAATGTGAAAATTGTACGCGAGTCCTTGATCCAACAGAGCTTATTTCACCGCGCTCTTCTATTTCAGGGTCAAAAAATATTGAGGTCAGAAGCTCAAAGCATCTTTTTTTAAAGCAATCTGACTGTGAAGGCATATTACGCGACTGGATTGAGCAGAAAAAATCCGAAGGCTGGCCTTTACTTGTAAGTTCTATTGCAGAAAAATGGCTCGATGAAGGGTTATTAGATCGTTGTATCACAAGAGATTTGAAATGGGGGATCCCTGTGAATCGTGAGGGCTTCGAAGATAAAGTCTTTTATGTCTGGTTTGATGCTCCCATTGCTTATATTGCAGCGACGAAAGAAAAGACAGATGCTGACAATCTAGATGATAAAGCCTGGCAAAAATGGTGGAAAACCGATCAGGGCGCTGATGATGTATTTTATATTCAATTTATGGCGAAAGATAATGTCCCTTTTCATACAGTTTCATTCCCTGTGACGCTTTTTGGGTCGAATGACAATTGGAAGAGCGCTGATTATATTAAAGGGTTTAACTGGTTAACATATTATGGTGGGAAGTTTTCGACATCATCAAAGCGTGGTGTTTTTATGAATCAGGCTCTGGAGATTTATCCTTCCGATTATTGGCGGTGGTATTTGCTGAGCAATGCCCCTGAGAGCGCAGATTCAGCCTTCACTTGGGAGGCCTTCCAGATCGCGATCAATAAAGATCTTGCTGATGTTTTGGGGAATTTCATCAATCGGGTGACGAAATTCTGTGCTTCGAAATTTGGAGATAGGCTCCCATCTGGTGGTGAATTGACAGACACCGAGCACAAAGCCACCAAGCATATTCAGGGTCTTATCAAAAATTACATATCCTATATGGATAATGTTGATATTCGTAAAGCTGCGCAAGAGCTACGGGGCATTTGGGTTGCTGGCAATGAATATCTTCAGGAAGCTGCCCCATGGACAGCTTTTAAAACCAACCCAGAGCAAGCCGGCGCTTCTATAAGATATGCTTTTAGTCTGATTGCTCTATTTGCGGAGCTATCTAAGCCATTTATTCCCCAAAAAGCAGAGATGATGACACGTATCATTGATGTTGATCATCAGGATATTTGGCAAGATCAGGATATTGATATCCATAGAGCGCAGGCTGATATGCGCTTTACGATGCCGGATATTCTTTTCAGCAAAATTGATGATGAAGATATTGTAAAATTAAAAGAGCGCTTTGGCGGAGAAGAACCCAAAGAGTCTGAAGAAGCTGCTTGATATATTTTCTAATAATAATATCTTCCATGGCCATATCCATACATATGTGAGTGTGCCATGGGGCCGGTTGGGGCTCCCATAGTCGCTGGGAGTGTCATAGGAGAATAAGTTGAGCCCACGAGGGATTTAGCAGCATTATGTCCTGATAAAACAGTTTCCAGATGTTTCATGCCTGTCGCAAGGGGGGAATTTCCCTCAGATGAAATTAAACTATGCTGAGAGATCCCTGTAGGGATGCTTAATTTTAAGCTATTATCCATTCCAATTGGGGTTTGGCCAGTTTTGTGGCGTGATGAGGCTTCGGCTATTGCTGCATTGACCTCGGTAACCATTGTTTCATAAGCAGACATGGGACCTCTATTCTGAGTTGAATTTTGCCTTGTCTGTTGCACTGTGCTATAGGATCCATTCAATATGTTATTGTAAACTGCCAGCAAAGTTTGATCATCAATTTTCTGCCCATTATTTTGCGTCAAATGCTGAACGGCCATGTTAACGCCATGCTCGGGATTGTCTAATATCGAGATAAAACCAATAATTTCAACAAGCTGATCACTGTAAGTTTGCTTGCCATTGCCAAGGTCATAAGTGGGGGCGGCAGCAATAACCTCTTCAATATGATCTATGCGTGAATCAATGCGATCAAGATACTGGTCCAGAACCTCTTCAGATCCAAAATGTTTTGTATAATCAGGGTGCGCCTTTCCCGAGGCATCTCTGGGTTGGTCAAGCCCGTTAATTTTACCATCTTTATTATGGTCAATAAGGTCTAAAATACGTTTTGCTGCTGAAATTGGAAGGGCATCATTATTTTGCAGAACGTCAAGAAGGGCCTCGATTTGAGGATTATAATCATATTTTTCAAGGCTACGCGCAACAAGTTCGAGGTTATGTTCGGTTAAATTATCTATAGTAAATTCGTTCCCAGATGAGCTAATAATAATAGGGCCGTCACTATTTTGCTCTGTTGGCTGTGGGTGGGATGTATCTGATGTGGATGATGAAAGTTTCTGATCGATCCAGTGTGAGAGATCACGGATCATCTTATCCCGGGCAGATTTGCTACGAAAAGTAGAATCCAGACTGTTTATACCGTCATCAAAGCGCGTTGTTGGGTCATCTATTCTGTCAAGTTTTTGAAATAAAATGCGTATATCGTGACTTGATATGGACGGATTATTGACAAAATGAGCAACTTTTTGCACAAAATGAGGGTCATTTCCAAGATTATATACCAGATTTTTGTCAAGCGTCCCCATCCACTGATCGACAAGTTTATTGCGACCAGAGCTGTCAATAGTATCTGTAATAACACTATTATAGTCGAGCCTTGTTATTTTTGTCATAACCATCTGATCTTTCAGGTCACTGTAGAAGCTGTCCAACAGACTTAATCAAAGCCCTTTTTGATGATTTTTGCCTACAAACTTCACTAAAAAATATGTCCG
>JBCCNR010000114.1:0-5875 GCA_039025725.1 Pseudomonadota bacterium
AATAAAAATAAGTATATTATTTTTATAAACTTTCTTAACTATATAAGTCAAAATAATAAGAGGAAACAATCTACCCAAAGATATTCTCTAAAAATTGCTTCTTTCAGCAAAAACTAAGAGCTATCTTTCTGTCATACCTTTTTCAATACTCTTCGGAGTAGTCAAGTCGCGATTTGATAAGTCAAATATGATATCAAATTCTAAACAGCTTTAGCTGTCGTGGAATAAACAGGGACATGTGGCAACTGTAATGAAGATAATAGGTTGCGTACTTCCTGTCTGGCAGAAAGATGCGACATGCTCATTTCCATCCCAGTTCCGCGCTCAGAGAGATCAAGAAGGGTTAAGCCAGCCAAAAAAAGCTCTCTATAGATGACGCGCTCAGTAAAGCCGGCTGCCAGCCTAAATCCAAATCTCTGTGAGAGTTCATTTAAAACGCCGCCAACCTTCTCTTTGTTACGGGCATTGACCTGCGATTGTCGGTTGCGCATGACAATCCAGTCGATATTACCACCATTTGAACGGGCCTTATTTTTACGGCTCTCCCAGACCATTTCGGAATAAACAGATGGCGCAACAATTTCCATCGTATCGGGATCAACATGGGCAAGCAGATCAAAATCCACAAAACTATCATTTAGAGGCGTTATAACGGTGTCAGCACGCGCATGAGCCGCACGTGAGAGCGGGGAATCCGCACCAGGACAATCAATCACAATAAAATCTGCGTCACTTAAACGATCAATCGCCGCATTAGTCATGGCAATATCTTCGGCACGCGCATTTGAAAGGTCAGGATTTTCACTTTTACGCACTCTTGCATAACGTGGCATCAAAAGCTTAACATCCCGACGATCCATCCATGACAGGCGATTTTCCATATATCTGGTAAAGCTTCTTTGTCTGAGGTCAAGATCAATTATCCCAACCTCAAAGCCAAGATGCAATAAGGAGCAATTAATATGCATTGCGGTGGTTGTTTTCCCAGATCCGCCCTTCTCATTGCCGATGACAATTACATGTGCTTTTTTACCAGGAAGCATTTCCTTTTCTTTTCCTTCATCCGCCTGATTAACGTCATTGACTTCAATGACCTTATATCCTCTTAATGTGCCTTTTTTTAAAGCTCTTTTTTTCCGTTTTAACCGGCAAAAGACACGCAATTTACGAGCCATATTACACTAACCTCGAATAACGATAAGATAAAGATTTATCTTACATCTTTGGTGAAAAGTTATATTTATCCGGTTATTTTGGCCTATGAATCACATCTTCACAAGATAAAAGACGCCTTAATATTATTTTTCATTTACGCAATTCTTTAGAGTGTTGTCATTTTGCTTAAAATCTTGTTCAATCTCCTCACGATCACGGTTATTGATTGCCTTTTTGCGTCGTTTTAAATTCTCTCTTAGAGCTGATTTGAGTGATATATTTTCTTTCATCTCTCATCCTATATCTTTATTCCCACTCAATTGTTCCGGGTGGCTTAGATGTGACATCATAAACAACGCGGTTGATACCTTTGACCTCATTGATGATCATTGTGCTCACATGTTCCAAAAATTCATGCGTAAAAGGGTAGCTTTTGGCTGTCATACCATCCACAGACGTCACAGCCCTTAAAGCACAGACACGATCATAAGTGCGTCCATCCCCCATAACGCCAACCGAGCGCACTGGCAATAATGCCGCAAAAGCCTGCCAAATCTCGTTATAAAGGCCAGCCTTGCGTATTTCACTAAGAAAAACATGGTCTGCTTTGCGCAAAATATCACATGATGCCTTGTCAACAGCCCCCGGAATACGTATTGCAAGCCCCGGCCCCGGAAAAGGATGCCGAGAGATAAAATCTTCATGTAAACCAAGTTCCTTACCAAGCTTACGGACTTCATCTTTAAAAAGCTCCCTGAGGGGCTCTACAAGTTGCATCTTCATACGCTCTGGAAGGCCGCCAACATTATGATGTGACTTAATTGTCACTGATGGGCCGCCGGAGAAGCTCACACTCTCGATCACATCAGGATATAAAGTCCCCTGCGCCAGAAAATCCGCACCGCCAATTTTAGCCGCTTCTTCTTCAAACACTTCGATAAAAAGCTTACCAATAATTTTTCGCTTCTGCTCAGGATCAGATATATTTGTCAGTGCTGCCATAAATCTGTCCGCAGCATCAACATGCACAAGCGGAATTTTATAATGCTCTTTAAAAAGCGAAACGACCTGATCTGCTTCACCATGACGCAGCAAACCATGATCTACAAAGATACATGTCAGATTATCTTTTATCGCTTCATGGATGAGAATAGCAGCGACAGAACTGTCAACACCACCCGAGAGGCCACAAATAACCTTTTTATCACCAACTTGCTGACGAATTTGCGTCAAAGCAGTCTGTTTGAAATGTCCCATATTCCAATCTGCTTTCAAGCCTGCGATTTTAGTGACAAAATTACGGATCATCTGCATGCCATGATCTGTATGGGTGACTTCAGGGTGAAATTGTACGCCGTAAAATCTCTTTTCTTTATGCCTTATGACAGCATTCGGAGCACCATCAGAAGAGGCAATGATCTCAAAACCATCAGGGAGAGCCTCAACGCGGTCGCCATGGCTCATCCAGACAGTGGTTTTTCCATTATTTAATGGTATTTCTGAAAAAAAATCACATTCTGTTTTAATATGAATATCTGCACGACCAAATTCACGATGATCCGAAGATTTGACATTCCCACCCATCACATGACACATAAGCTGCTGGCCGTAGCAAATGGCTAAAATTGGGATGTTTTTTTGAAAAATATCTTTTTTTACAAGTGGAGCATTTTCATCTGTTATTGAAGCCGGCCCGCCTGAGAGAATGATTGCGCCCGGTAGGTCTTTTAAAGAGGCAAAATATGCATCAAAATTTTGAAAGGGAATAATTTCACTGTAAATTCCAATCTCTCGGATGCGGCGCGCGATAAGCTGCGTCACTTGAGAGCCAAAATCAACAATGACTATTTTCTGCATGAAAAGACAAACTCTATATGGATCAAAATAAGAAAGATGTATTATAATTAATTTTTATCAATGTCAAACTGACTTAATTTTGTAAGAGGAGCAAAAAGATCTCCCTGAATATAGTCAGCGCCATTATTCATGACAATTAACATGTCATTATGGGTATTAACAGTCTCAATCACGAGCTTAAGGCCGATATCCTGACATAATCTTTTTAAATTTTGTCCACCAATAGCGCGCCCACCGACAACGATACCCTGATCCAACATTGCCGGCGTAATACGGAGATATTTAAAACCAATCGGAACAATTTCCTGTAATTCAGGCAAATTATCGTTAATTTGTCCAAGAGCAAGGCCAAAGCCAGCCGCGGCAAGACGCGTTAGCCCTTCGATCCGCATAGATGTCATATAAGACATCTGATTTTGCGAGAGGGATAAAATAATATTATGAGAGAGATCTTGCTTTTCACGTGCCATATCCAGAAGCTCTTCAATGAAGCCTTCCTCAGTGATGGATTTGACAGAAACATTGGCGAAAATACCCATCTGCCTTGAGCGCTGATCATAAGCGCGAACTGTTTGCACTGCGCGTGTTAATAAAATCTGGTCTATGGTTTTATCCAGATCAGCGCGTGCGGCTTCCTGCATATAATGAATAGGCGGGTGATAAAGCCCATTTTGCGCCTGAATATAATTAGATGCATCAAGGAAAGTCATATTTTGCGACACAGAGTCAACGACAGGCTGTATAACCGTTTCAATCAAATTATTTTCCAGCGCATAACGCACTGTATCCAGAATATCCTGTGGGAGCTCCGTTGCGATATCTATATTATTTTTACTAACCGGAGGTGAAACTGGCTCAGCTTTAGGTGCCTCTACGGGAGGAGCCGGAGGAGGCATTTCAGTAACGGGTTCAGGCTTAGGCTCAGCTTGCGGTTCTATAACCGGCTCAGCTTGTGGTAAATCCTGTGCTGGCAAGTCATCTTGCGGCTTGTTGGCTTCAATTTGTAGCTTCTCTATAGCGTCCTGCATGGAGTGATCCATGTCTTTTTGTTGCATTGCAGGCATTTGCTCAATAGCATCACTGAGATTTGCTACGCTACTTTTCTCAGGAGCATTTACCGGAGCATCTATGGCTGGTTGCTCTGGTACCTGTTCAGTTTCTGGCTTCGGCTCTACTGGCTGGTCTTTATCTGGCGTAGATGTCAAACTGTCCAAAGACGGCAAAGCAGACGGAGAAGGTTTCAGCTTATTCTTATAGCTTTCTTTAATTTTAGTTTCTTTTGGAATAAGCTCTGACAAAGACGGAAGCGCAGCCTCTTTCTTTTCCTTCTTATCAGCTATCTTAGGAGCAACTGGCGCAGATATGCGCGGAGAAGGTGCCTTTACGCTTTTATTCTGAGGCTTTTCCTGTCGCTTTGGTGGCTCAGCTTCGCTTTCAATAAACTCTTCTTCGAAAAGATCATCTTTAAGTGTCCTATCCTCTATTTTATGCTCTTTTGGGATAATATCTTCGGCCTGATCTGTGACAAACTCCTCTTCTAAAAGACGATCAATCACTTCACTTTTAAACTCATCATTCGCTTTGATCTTTTGATCAGGATTGTTTTTCTGTAACGTATCAGTGACATCTGTAAATTCTTCATCCTCAAATGATTTTTGCTCAAGCTGCGGCGTAAAATCAGCAAATTCTTCCTCAAGACCATTTATGAAATCCTCTTGATCAAGATTATCTTCAGCCTGACCAAGAAAATCTGGTAATTTGCTCTCAGCAAAGCGCTCTTTTGTCTCAGGATTCTTTTCCAATACTACATTTTTTACTTTTACACCCTGCGCAGGCATTTGTGAGACATCATCAACATCGACTGTTGCCCATTCTTCAATCTGCCTTTGCACACGATCATGCGCGGCTTTCTCCTTCTGCGCTGTGCCTTCCTCTATCTGCGGAGGTAAAGAGAGGGAGACGGAATTCAAATCCTGAATTTGCTGCTCTTCATCCTGATTTAATTGGAGAAAATCCGAATCTTCTTCAAGATCTAATATAAAATCATCTTGATTTTTTTCTTCTATCGCCTCTTCGGCGACTTTCGGAGGAGACACTATAGAGTGAGGCTGATCATGCAATCTTTGCTGAAGATGCGATTGATTATGTGATATTTTTTCTATGTCACTTATCGCAGTTTCTGTTTTCTCCGATATTTCCGTTATTTTTTTCTCAAGCCCCTCATGATGGGCAGAAAGATCGGTTATTCTCTCTGTGACTTCTTCCTGCTGCGTGACGATACTGTCTATGACAGTTGAAAAACTCTCTAGGGAAGACGTCATATTCATCATTTCTGCCTGAAGATGCGTGTTGCTGTCCTCTACATCCAACAAAACCTCTTCATTGCGCTTAAAGAAAATACGCCCAATAAAAACGCCATGCATCGCAGAAAATAAAATAACCAGAACCAGCCATACAAATAGCGCAAATCCAAAGCTGATCCCCCAAAAAGCAGACGACATCACAGAAATCAGCAATGCAGCCACACAATAAAGACCAGCAACTGTAATATGGAATTTACGATCTATCATAAACTATCAAATATTTCTCTGCAGAATGAGGACACATTCCTATTCATCTCACTTAAAGAATTGCTAAAAAGGGTTAATATATGAATAATAATGTCTAAATGCCTCTGTTTAAAAGATAAATTACCACACTTCACTGAGCTATTCTTGGGCGATCCCTGAGCGGTCCCTGAGCTTGTCGAAGGGCGAAGCGTTAGTTTTTTGCTGCTACCTTACCCTTCGCACCCTTCGACAAGCTCAGGGATCATTTTTTGCTATTTCGCGCAAGTCCCATGTTATTCTTGTGTGTAAATATT
>JBCCNR010000115.1:0-5848 GCA_039025725.1 Pseudomonadota bacterium
AAGCAGCATTAGTGAAAATTTAAAAATGAGCTCGGAGTCACAGGATAAATTTCCTGCGCCAGCAAATAGTAATAAAACCTCAAAAAAAAGCTATACGCTTATTCCGACAAGCGATGACATCATACGACAAGTGAATTATATCGTTCGTCAAGAGCGTAAAATTATCAGACGCAGTACAGCCTCACTTATTGATGGCCTCCTTATATTGGGCACATTTTGGCTAACAAGAGATTTTTTAGCGTCTCATTCCAATCAAATCCTTGTATTGAGCCTTTATTTTATCAGCATTATTTTTTATTTTTCGGCGTTACCAGCTTGTTTTAAAGGGACTTTGGGTCAATTGGCCTTGGGCCTAAGATGTATTCGTGCAGATGGTGAAAAAACTGAGTTCACGACATATATTAACCGTATCATTGCCCTGCTTTTTCCTCTATTCATTTTTTTTACACTCCAATTCACCTTACAGATATTAAATACCAATCATGTCGGCTATTCATATTTTGCTAAATATTCCTCAATGTGGTTAGAAATCACATTATATTGGGTCGGTATTTGTATTTTATCTTGTGCATTTTCTCCGGAAAGAAGAGGCTTTCACGACCGCCTTTCCAAAACGATGATAATATATTTGCGCAAAGAAACAGAATAATACCAAGCGCCTTAATTCATTTTCCATAATGTACCTATCATAATTATTATATATCAAGCACCTTAAAGTGATTTCTCTCACGCCAGGTCGCTTACGCGAATAGCTCCGAGGGGGCGCGCAACAATGCGCGACGCCCAGTCGGGCGCTCTACCAAAAGCACTTATAGTTTAATCGCTACAAAATTCCATAGGAATTTTGAGAGCATCCACTACGCTTCGCTAGTGGTTAAAAGACTTTGCTAAAGTCTTTTAACATAGCAGAATGAGGATTTATAAATCCTCATTCTGCTATAATCAAAAATCATGTAGGGCTTTTGGTATAAAACTATTCTATACCGGCACATGAAACCGCGTGACAACATCAGCGCATCTTTCGCAAATAACATCCACATCAGGAAGTATTTTCCAGCAGCGTTGGCACTTTTGCCCTTCAGCATGTTGAAACACAACACCAACCTTCGCAATATCGTCTCCTATGGTCTGTGCTGACTTTGCATCTAACATAAAGGCATTTTCTGGCGGAGCTGTATTTTTCAAGACAATATCGCTCGTGATACAAATATCCTGAAAGTCAACTTCATGCGCCAGATCAAAAAGCACTTTATCGTCAATATAAACAATAGGCGCGGCCTCAAGAGAGGCACCAATATCTTTATTCGCACGTTTTTCTTCAAGACATGCAGTCACAACTTTTCGGATATCGCGTAATTTTTCAATCGCTTCAAAAGCAGCATTATTTTTGGGTAAAGATGTTTTTGATAAAAGATTTTCTGTGTGAATTGTCTCTTCTTCAGACAAATATCCCCAGGCTTCATCCGCGGTAAAAGGACAAATTGGCGCCATGAGACGTATTATTTGATCAAGTAAAATCTTAATAACGTGACGAAAAGCCATACGCGCGGGATTATCAGGCGCGTCACAATAGAGCATATCTTTACGGACATCAAAATAAAAAGCCGATAAATCATTTGTGCAAAAATCAAAGAGACGATTAAATCCTTTGCCGTAAGCATAATCTTCATAAGCTGAAATAACATCTTCTGTCACAAGGCCCAGACTATGCAAAGCCCATTTCTCAAGTTGCGGCATATCATCATAAGAAACTTTTTCGGCTTCATTATATTCATATAAAGCACCTAGCATCCAACGCATTGTATTGCGCAAACGCCGATACCGATCGGCAGTCCCTTTTAAAATTTCCTTACCAATGCGAAGGTCGCCTGAATAGTCTGAAGTTGCAACCCAAAGCCGCAAAATATCTGCACCATAATCCTTCATAACCTCTTGTGGTGTGATAACATTGCCCTTTGATTTGGACATTTTCTCACCCTTATCATCCAAAACAAAGCCATGCGTTAAAACAGCCTTGTAAGGCGCACAGCCACGCGTACCGCAAGATTGCAAAAGCGAAGAATGAAACCACCCACGATGCTGATCTGATCCCTCAAGATAAAGGTCCGCTGGTGATGTGAGATCATCTCTCTCCTCAAGAACAAAGGCATGTGTCGATCCAGAATCAAACCACACATCCAATATGTCTTTTATTTGTTCATGTTTGTCAGGATCAAAATCAGGAAAAAAATCCTGCGCAGGACGCTGCCACCAGCTATCAGCACTTTCCTGATCAAAAATATCATAAATGCGTTGATTAATAGCAGTATCATTGACAATCTCACCAGTCTTTTTGCAGACAAAAAGCGCCAAAGGCACACCCCATGCACGCTGACGTGAAACCACCCAATCAGGGCGGGTTTCAATCATGGATGTAATCCGATTACGCCCTTTTTCAGGGTAGAAATTTACTTTTTTCAGCTCTGAGAGTGCTTTTGCGCGGAGGTCTTTTTCCTCCATAGAGACAAACCATTGCGCCGTATTACGGTAAATCAACGGAGCCTTCGAACGCCAGCTATGTGGATATGAATGTTTAATTTTCGTGCGCGCCGCAAGTCCGCCAGCTACAGTTAAAGCCTGAATGACAGCGTCATTTGCGCTGCCTTCTTTACCATTTGGCTTTAAGATGTAAACATTATTTTTATCCTGATATTTTTCTGTCAAAGTCCAAAATTTTGGAACAGATGGATAATATCCACCATCTGGCTGCACACTATGCGGTAAATCTGTCTCATAATCTTTCGGGAATTTATCACGATGATCCAGCCATAAACCATAATCATCCTCACCATGCCCGGGAGCAATATGTACAATACCTGTACCGGCATCATCAGTGACAAAATCACCAGCGATAAGGCGTCTTTCATGGGCAAAAACGCCACCTTGCTTTTTGAAAGGGTGGTCACACTGCATATCAGAAAAATCCGGAGCATCGCCAATCCGCTTAAAGCCACCTTCTTCAATGCGCGCAGCACGAAAAACATCCTCAGCGCGCCTATCTGCCAGAATAAATTTTTCGCCCTTCTGAACCCAATTATCTTCTGGTGTGTTCATAGTCACTTCATAGACACCGTAAGATATATCCGCCCCATAAGCAAGAGCAAGATTTGCCGGAATTGTCCATGGCGTAGTTGTCCAGATCACAACTTTTAAATCCGTATCCTGAACAGGAAACTTCACCCAAATCGCATGCGATTCTTTATCTTCATATTCTGTTTCAGCATCAGCCAAAGCAGTTTTCTCAACACATGACCATAAAACAGGCTTTGATGACCGATAAAGCTGACCTGTTTCGGCAAATTTTAATAATTCTTTTGCAATAATAGCCTCAGAGCGCGGCTTCATCGTCGTGTAGGGCGCTTCCCAATCCCCAACAACGCCAAGTCTTTTAAATTCCTCACATTGGATGTCTAACCATTCAGCGGCATATGCACGACACTCAGCGCGGAATTGATTAATATCAACCTCATCTTTATTTTTGCCTTTTTTGCGATATTCTTCCTCAATTTTCCACTCGATCGGTAGACCATGACAATCCCAGCCGGGGACGTAATTTGCGTCATAGCCACTCATTTGTTTTGCGCGAATAATAATATCTTTTAAAATTTTATTCAGCGCATGCCCAATATGCAAATGTCCATTCGCATATGGTGGACCATCATGGAGAACAAACCTTCCCTTCGGCGCAGACTGCTGACGCAATAATTTATAAAGCCCCATATCCTGCCATTTCTGAAGAATTTCAGGTTCTTTTTTGGGCAAGCCTGCCCGCATTGGGAAGTCAGTTTTAGGCAAAAAGAGCGTTGATTTGTAATCTTTTTCATCTGCCAAAGCAGTATTATTTTGGGACATAATAAGACATATATTCAATTTTTCGGAGTTTTATCACGACTATCATAGGATATCAAAGAGAAATCATTGCACTATCAGCTTTACAAACATAAAAAGCCCTTACTTCTAAAAAGAAATAAGGGCTTAAAATCAAAAAAACAGAATAATTATGCTGTTATAACATCTGCCATAGTGAGATCACCAGACGTTCCTGTCAGAACATCAACAGAGAACTCGCCGCCTACAGTAATGTTAAATCCACCAATACCAGTACGGTTTAAACCAAGTATGACAGAAGAGGCCTCAATTCCCAAAGCTGATAAATCGATAACATCCGCACCAACGGTAAAGTCAATGATTGCATCAACATTTGCAAAGGTTGAATCACCAGCATCTTCAAGAACGAATCTATCTCTCCCTGTTCCACCTGAAACAAAGTCTTTTCCGATACCAAACTCAATGACATCATCTTCACTTCCTGCAAAGATAGTATCATTCCCTAGGCCACCGGAAATCCAGTCAAATCCACGATCGCCCTGAAGCACATCGTTACCAGCCCCACCGTAAATTTCATCATTACCATCAGATCCAAAAGCTGTATCGTTACCATCACCTAGCTTTATAACGTTACGACCTAATGAGCCGAAAACTGTATCATCACCAGCACCAGTAAAGATACCTTCAAACTGATCTACAAGTTCATCACCCCAAGCTGATGTTGCTGTAGATGACCCGAAAAGAACAGCTTCTTGGCCAGTTTTTGACAAATCAAAATTGATTTTGAAACTATCTCTGGAATAATCAAGGATATCATAACCCTGACCACCAGACAGAACATCAGCACCAAAACCACTGCCGATAATGTCATCACCAAAGCCGCCGGAGATATAATCATCACCGTTCAGACCAAAGAGCATATCATTACCATCTTCGCCGAAAATATCGTCATTTCCTTCATTTCCGCGAATAGCATCGTCACCATCACCACCATAAAGTGTGTCATCACCTTCATCACCGAAGATCTCGTCATTCCCAAGACCACCATAAAGTGTATCATTGTCACGACCACCAGAAAGCAAATCATTCCCTCTATCGCCGTAAATTTCATCATCGCCATCATATCCGGCTAGGAAATCATCTCCGCGACCACCAGCAATGAAATTGTCTTTATTATTAGCACGAAGAATATCATCCGCATTTCCACCAATAACACCTTCAATTAAGTCAGCGAAAACATCGCCAAATGCACCACCTTGCTGGTCTGAAAATTTAGTCGCTTCTGCGCTGTTTAAAATCCGTAAATCTAAGGCAACTGAAAGATTTTCATCTTCGTATGACACAATGTCAAACCAATCGCCGCCAGTGAAAGTATCTGCGCCAAGGCCACCAATAAGGATATCGTTCCCTATGCCACCATTAAGTATATCATTTCCACTATCGCCATAAAGCACATCATTACCACGATCACCCTCAAGGATATCGTCGCCATTCCCGCCTTTTAAGATGTCTTTACCGCCTTTACCTCTGATGAAATCATTATCATCCGTGCCCTTAAGCTTGTTATCCTGATTATTTCCAATGATTGGGTTAAACCCAAATGGAATAGTTGATGAACTCATATATAATCCTCCTGAATTGTTCAGCAATGTCTCTTTGTCTTAATTCGTAAATTAAATCAAGCCTTTTAAAGGCCAACCTTATTATTTAATCGAAAATAATGAAGCGTATTTACAACAGTTTGCACCAATTCTCCACTTAAAGAAGAAAAAACAACACCAAATTTCTTCTCAAGCAGACTGCGCTTATCTGTTTCTATCGGGAATAATTTATAATCTTCCCCAAATTTCTTTTCCATAATATTTTCAAGCGTATCTATACCATCAATTAAACCGAGCTCCTTCGATTTTTGCGCAGCCCAGAATTTTCCAGTAAATATTTCATTTTTTTCAACATCGACAAGCTTTTCACCACGTCTTTC
>JBCCNR010000116.1:0-5816 GCA_039025725.1 Pseudomonadota bacterium
CCGTGTGAATTTTCCCTCACCATTCATAACATTCTTAAAGCCACCTGACTTTCTGATATCAAAAACAACAAGTGGCAAATTATTATCACCCGACAAAGTCATAGCCGTTAAATCCATAACGCGTAGATTATCTTTGATGACTGTTGCAAAATCTATATGAGGATAATGCTCAGCAGAGGCATCTTTTTTAGGGTCAGCCGAATAAACACCATCAACCTGCGTGCCCTTCAAAAGCAGATCACAGCCCATCTCTACTGCACGCAAAACTGCCGCAGTATCTGTCGTAAAAAAGGGATTTCCAGTTCCAGCAGCAAAAATAACAACGCGTTTTTTTTCCAAATGCCGGATAGCCTTTCTTCTGATATAAGGCTCACAGATCCCCGGCATATCAATCGCGGACAACACGCGCGTATCAATGCCAATTTTCTCAAGCGAATTTTGCAGAGCAATCGCATTCATAACCGTTGCAAGCATGCCCATATAATCAGCACTGGCACGATCCATCCCCTTGGCAGCGCCACTCAAGCCACGAAATATATTTCCACCACCCACCACAAGGCAAATCTGAATACCAAGTTCTGAAACATCCTTAACATCAGTCGCAATACGATCAACAGTTCCAATATCAATACCATATTGCAATCCCCCCATAAGAGCTTCGCCAGATACTTTTAAAAGGACACGTTCAGGGTAAGAATGATCAGCCATAAATAATCTATTTTTATTATCATTTAGAGAAATATGCAATCAAAACGACAAATAGCATATTTCTCAATATTTAATCAGATGCGCACCAGCGCTAAGAAATTCAGACATCTTACCTCATGATGACAACAAATGAATACGTCTCTTACGAAATAGGTACAAATTTTGCCAAAATCATCACTTGCTTAAATGTCTCATAAAATTACTGACCAACAGCCGCAGCAACCTCAGCCGCAAAGTCACTCTCTTCTTTTTGAATGCCTTCACCAAGCTTAAACATCACGAAAGATTTCAAAACAGCATCAGAACCTGTCTCCTTTGCGAGATCAGCAACAACCTGCGCAACCGTACGATCAGGGTCCATGACAAAAGGCTGCTCAAGAAGGCATACTTCTTTAAAGTATTTTTTCATACGCCCCTCAACCATACCTGCGATGATTTTTTCAGGTTTACCAGATGCTTCCGCTTGTTCCTGATAGACTTTTCTTTCTCTCTCAACAGTTTGCGCATCAAGCTCATCAGATGAAAGCGCAGCAGGATTGGTCGCAGCAATATGCATTGCAATCTGTTTGGCAACCGGCGCAATCTGCGCAGCATCACCCTCAGATTCTATCCCAACGAGCACACCAATTTTTCCCATATTATCAGCAGATTTATTATGCACATACGCACATACCACACCTTTATCGACAGAAACATCAGCCACACGGCGCAGGCTCATATTCTCACCAATAGAAGCAATCGCATTAGTGATATTTTCAGAAACAGTTTGACCATTTTCTAATGCACTATTTTTTAAATCTTCAACAGATGCACTATTTTTAAGAGCAGCTTGCGCAACATCTGAAACAAGCTTCTGAAATTGCTCATTTTTTGCCACAAAATCTGTTTCAGAATTCAATTCAATAGCAACGCCTTTATTGCCATCCACAGCCACAGCAACCAAGCCCTCAGCAGCCACACGATCGGATTTCTTTGCAGCTTTTGAAAGACCTTTTTTACGGAGCCAGTCAACAGAAGCCTCAATATCGCCAGCACATTCCGTGAGCGCTTTCTTACAATCCATCATCCCTGCACCGGTGATTTCACGCAGTTCCTTCACTTGAGCAGCACTAATAGCAGTCATATTCCTTACACCTTTTTAAAAGAATTTTATTTATATGTTCAAAATTTTTGATAAAACGCGACCTAAAACCTATGCCGCGCTTTGATCATCAACATCGCCTTCCTTAGCAGATTGCTCACCTGCATCTGGCATATCAATTTCAGGATTTTCAGCTTCACCCAAATCAGCACCAACATTTTCTTGTTGCAATCTTAATCCTTCAAGCACTGCTCTTGAGACAAGATTACAATAAAGCTCAATGGCACGAATAGCATCATCATTCCCCGGAATTGGATAATCCACAAGATCAGGATCAGTATTTGTATCAACAATCGCCACAACAGGAATGCCGAGCTTTTTTGCCTCTTTGATCGCAAGATGTTCTTTATTAATGTCAACCACAAATAACATTGACGGAAGACCACCCATAGCACGTATCCCACCAAGGTCACGATTAATACGATCACGCTGACGCGACAGTGATAAAAGCTCTTTTTTGGTGTAACCTTCTGGGTTTTCAATTTTATCATCAAGATCAACAAGACGACGAATAGATGAAGACACTGTATTCCAGTTTGTCATCATACCGCCCAACCAACGGTGGTTGACAAAATATTGCGCACATTTTTCCGCGAAATCAGCAATGGGAAGAGAAGCCTGTTTTTTTGTTCCAACAAAAAGAAGGCGCCCACCACTTGCGACATTATCACAAATCGCTTTTAGAGCGTCATTTAACAAAACATAAGTCTGGGTAAGATCGAATATATGAACGCCATTTTTGACACCATATATATATTTCTTCATTTTCGGGTTCCAGCGCTGTTTATTATGGCCAAAATGGACACCAGCTTCAAGAAGGTCGCGTAATGTGTAGTTTACGACTTGTTTATTTTGTGTTGTGCTCTCTGACATTATTCAAATATTTCCTGTTAAAGTTCCGGTTTTTCACCTATGTGCGCCTGCTTTATAATATAGTAAAATACCATAAAGACCGGAAAATTGGCACAAATAGCACCAATCAAGCACATATGCTGTTTAGGTCTTTATATCGTCTTTATAAAATTTAAGCAAGCATGGCTGTGATTTTTTATTACAATCAGAGAAAAATAATCATTTTAGGAGGTGAATTAAAAATGTTTGCGCGACAAGATAAAAAGAGTTAAGGTCTTTGGCAACTTGTATGGCTATCTTTAATTATAAAGGTATTTCAGACAAGAACTGTCATAAAATAACAATCATAGTCAGGACAAGCAAACGATGAAACTTGTTGAAAAGGTTTATGGGGAAATTGCACCAGATGATATTAGAGGCCTCGCATTGGATAATAATATCACTGAAGCAGACGCAAAAAATGTAATCCAAGCATTGATACCGGGCATATTATCTGCACTTAAGGCGAAGCTTGTGACGGGCCTTAATGAAGGCAATGCATCGGATTTCCTGACTGTGATAGATGAATTTTCGAAACCGCACTTAGACGGACAAGTTATTTTAAATCGTCTTTTTTCCAATAATAAACAGGCGCTCGAGACCCTAACTGAGCGCGTGGCAGCATTTTCTAATGTAGATAAAGTTCTCGCGAAGCAGTTTGTACCAGCCTCAATCGCGCCAGTTATGACCGCCATTGTGAAAATGATAAAGAAAATCGGCGATGAGTCTCAGATTAACGCAGCCTCCTCAGAGTTGGATGATTTTTTCAATATCAGAACAAGCAATTCTCCCTATGAGGTCGCGATTAAGGCGGCTAATGACTTTATAGGCTCAGTTTTCGGCGGAGAAGTCGAGAAGAAAATGCAGGCTGAAAATATAGATCGTATCACACCGCAAAATAATCTTGTTTACACCTTATTGGATCTGTTCGATCAGGATAATGATGGCAGCGTTATGGATGACATATATCATATGCTTGTGAAATAAGATATCAAGATAGTCTTAAATATATGATTTCACAAGATGATCTTAACGCACTGAAAGCACGTTTTTTATCTGATATATACAGCGCGACTTCGGTTGAGGTTTTAAATGATATACGTGTGTCTGCGCTTGGCAAAAAAGGAGAGATTTCAAATCTTATGAAATCTTTAGGGAAAATGTCTCCTGAAGAGCGCAAATCTTTTGGTATGATGTTCAATGACATCAAAGCAGAGCTTACCGAAGCACTTGATATAAAACATACCAGCTTAAAAGATATTGCACTTGAGGCACGATTGGCCGAAGAAAAAGCAGATATTACATTAGAGCCTCGGCCCGAGCATGTGGGGACCTGCCATCCCGTTTCAAAAGTTATCTCTGAAGTGATTGATATTTTTGCAGAATTGGGCTTCTCCTACGCTGAGGGGCCTGAAATTGAAAGTGAAGATTATAATTTCACTAAGCTGAATATCCCAGAAGACCATCCGGCCCGGCAGATGCATGATACTTTTTATCTCCCCGGAGAGATTGACGGTACTCGTGCAGTGTTACGCACGCATACAAGCCCGGTACAAATCCGAACAATGATGCAGGAAAAGCCTCCTATTCGCATTCTGGTTCCCGGTAAAACATATCGCTGCGACAGTGATATGACACATACGCCAATGTTTCATCAGGTTGAGGGACTTGTCATTGAGGATGGTATTTCACTTGCATATTTGCGTGGGACTTTACATTATTTCTGTGAAAAATTCTTTGAGACTGATAAAATCGATCTACGGTTTAGGCCTTCCTTTTTCCCATTTACTGAGCCTTCACTTGAAGTGGATGTGAAATGTGATCGCTCAGGGGGGCAAATAAAAATTGGTCAGGGCAATGATTGGCTGGAAATTCTAGGGGCCGGTATGGTTCACCCCAAAGTTCTTGAGAATTGTGGATACTCCGCGCAAGACTGTCAGGGCTTTGCTTTTGGCATGGGGATAGATCGACTTGCTATGCTAAAATATGGAATAGCTGATTTGCGTGCTTTCTTTGATAGCGACCTCAGATGGCTCAAAAATTACGGCTTTGCTGCATATAGATAGAAGTTATAATAATATTATAAGTGACTTTTTATGAAATTTACGCTTTCATGGCTTAAAGATTTTCTTGAAACAGATGCTTCTCTTTCGGATATATCCGATAAGCTGAATAATATTGGCTTAGAGGTAGAGAGCATCCACGATCCTGACGCGAAATTAGGTGCCTTTACAGTTGGGCGTATTGTTAAAGCAGAAAAACATCCTGATGCAGATCGTTTGAAAGTCTGCACAGTCGCGACCAAAGACGGAGAGTTACAAATTATTTGCGGTGCGCCAAATGCGCGCGCAGATATAAATATATGTCTTTCAGTGCCGGGCATGTATATTCCGGGTCTGGATATTACGCTGAAAAAGGGAAAAATACGTGGTATTGAGTCTTGCGGTATGCTGTGCTCTTACGAAGAATTAGGGCTTGAGGGGGATAATACAGGCATTATTGAACTTCCGGAAGCTGCAAAAATTGGCGATAAAGTCATTGATGTTTTGGGAATAAATGATCCCCTCATTGAGATATCCATTACACCCAACAGACCTGACGCGCTAGGGGTATATGGAATTGCTCGTGATCTTGCGGCGGCAGGTCTAGGAAAACTGAAAACTGTTCATATTCCTGATTATAAAGGAGCTTTTAAATCTCCTATTTCTGTGACTGTTCAGCACCCTGAGAGCTGTCCGCATTTTGTTGGCGCTTACATATCGGGTGTAAAAAATGTAAAAGCGCCTGATTGGATGGTCAAAAGGCTTGCCGCGGTTGGGTGTAGCAGCCATTCGGCTTTGGTGGATATTACCAATTATATGTCATATAGTTTTGCGCGACCATTACATGTTTTTGATGCTGATAAAATTGGCAAGAACATCAGTGCACGTCTGGCAAAACCCGACGAGGAGATTATCTCTTTAAAAGATATTTCCTATCATCTAGAAGATAAAGATATTGTCATTGCCGATGAAGAAAAGCCACATGCGATTGCTGGTATTATGGGCGGATTAGAGAGCGGATGTTCTGATGACAC
>JBCCNR010000117.1:0-5789 GCA_039025725.1 Pseudomonadota bacterium
CGACAAATTTTTTGATCGTAGCACCACTATGACCTGCAAAATTTATCTTGTTTCTTATAAAAATTGGCTTCATGCGCTTTGCACTCTATGAATGTCCACACGCTCTAAATAAATCAATACTGAAAAACAATAATAATGTTAACAGTTTTTTTAACCTTCCAGTTGTATATTGCGTATGGACACGCATTTGGTGTGTAAAAGACGAAATAGAAAAGATAATAGAAAAATATGGAAGTATCTGATCGTCCTATATGTAAAGGCTCTGCACAGAAATTATGTGACATTGCTTTTATTAAAAAGTCACTCCTTCGGAGCTTTGTGACTATTGCATTTGTGACAGTTTTGCTTTGCTTGGTTTTTTTTATTGTGATCAATCCCGAATTTTTTATCCTTGAGAATGTCATCAAGCTTTTGCAATATAAAATATTGATTTTCGGGATTTTATGCGCCTTATGTGCAGCTGTTTCACGAAAATTTGTTTTACAAAAGATTGAGCATTTTGTATCTGCGCAGCAGATCATTGAGAATGCCGTTGAAGGTATAGCTGAGCTCAATCAGGATGGATATTTTATTTTCGTAAATGATGCTTTTGCGAGAACTTATGGATATAAGCCCGAAGATATGAGTGGGATGCACTGGATGGAGGTTATTTATCCAGACGATATTCCGCTCTCATGTGCAGAATTAGACAGGGTCATACAAAGAAATGGAAATAAGGTCACGCTTGAATGTCGTGGTTATAATAAAAGTAAAAAGTTTTTTCATCAAAGCATGACTTTTATGCCGCGCTATGGTGAGGGTCTTGATAGGCGCTGTAAGGGATATTTTTGCTTTATCAGAGATATTTCATCCTTAAAAGATGCGGAGGATAATGCTTTTGCAAAACATCATGAGCTTAGGCAGGTTTTTGATCATTTGCCTGTTGTTATTTTTTACAAGGATGATGCAAATAATATTTTACGGGTCAATCGGCTTGGTGCCAGAACTCTTGGGCGGCCGATCAGTGATATTGAGGGAAAAAGCACATTTGATTTATTTCCTGAGCAAGCTGAAAAATATTTTTCTGATGATTTACAGGTTTTTCGGCGGAATAAGCCTCATATTGGTATCATTGAGGAATATATACCAAGCCATGGAAAAAAATCTTGGGTTAAGACAGATAAAATTCCTTTTCATGATCCTGTGTCTGGACAGAGACGAATTTTGGTGATTGCGCAAGATATTACAAAAAATAAACTTGCAGAAATTGAAAAAATGAAGCTTATTGATAAGCTAGAGCAAATTAATAAAGAATTAAGCCGTTTTGTGTTTATATGCTCGCATGATTTGCAGGAGCCAATACGTATGATAAGTACATATATGGATAAGCTGCATGAAGCTTTAAGTGAGCATTTTGCATCGGATGCGCGTTTAGAGAAATATTATACATATATTTCTAATGGCACATCAAAGGCAAAAAATATGCTTGAAAGTTTTCGTTTGTTCGCTGAGCTCAGTGACACTGGGGATGAAGCAGTTGGCTGTGATATAAAATCTATTTTGGACTGTATTTGTCAGCTTGAGCGCACTGAGCAAGGTCATAAAATAGATAAAATAACATATGATGATATGCCGATGCTTTGTGGGCACCAACATCAGATTATGCGTCTTTTTCATAATCTTATAAATAACAGCATTAAGTTTCAACCAGAGGATCAAAAAGCGCTTATTCATATATCCTCAATTGAGGCGCAGGATCACTATATATTTACGATTTCGGATAATGGGGTTGGTCTTGATCCGGGCTATAGTGAGAAAGTTTTTGATGTATTTCAGCAATTACATCGCAGTGATCTTTATCCTGGGGCGGGTATGGGATTAACGATTGCGAAACGTATCGTAGAAACCCATGGTGGGGAGATTAAGATTTGTGAAGCAAAAGAAGGTTTTAAAACGACAATAGAATTTTCACTTTTGAAGAACATAATGACGCAACCAGAAGAAGGAATGCAACATGAATACAAACAATTTAGCGAATATATTGGTTATTGAAGATAATGAAGGTGATGTTGATCTGATGCGTTTATCTTTTGAGGATGCAAAGATCAAGAACACAATCACGGTTGCGGAAGATGCAGAGATTGCTTTGGATATTTTGCATAAAAGAAATGGGCGTGAAGATAGTCCTAAGCCGGATGTGATTTTTCTGGATTTAAATTTGCCTAAAATGTCGGGGCATGAATTCCTTGAGCAAATACAGCATGATGAAAAATTTAATGATATTCCAGTTGTTGTGTTGTCAAGCTCGGTTTCCGATAGCGATATTTTGACCAGCCATTCCTTAAATGCGCATAGATATATGGTGAAACCTATAACCGCAGAAAAGTTCTTTGGAATTATCGCTACAGTTGAGAAATGCAATGTGAGTGTTGTTGTCGATAATCCAGACAGAGGATAGTAAAATGGCTCAGAATAATCAGAAGAAGATAGACCATCTTGTTAAAGAATATCGTGATTTTGCTTATGCAACCTCGCATGATTTGGGGGCATCTTTGCGTTCTATTGTGGGGTTTTCGGAGATTATCCTTGAGAAATCTGAGCATAAGCTTGATGAAGAAACAAAAAAATATCTGGATATTATTCATAAAAGTGGTCTTCAGGCACAAGAGACTGTGACTTCACTGTTAAGAATGTCACGTTTAAATACGAGGCAATGGGAAATTGATCGTGTTGATCTCAATCAGACCGTTGAGATCGTTCAAAGTGAGCTTATCCGTACCATTGATCGTTATAATGCACAGATTGAATGTGATATTTTGCCGTCTGTCGCAGGGGATAAGACGATTGTTAAGACTGTTTTCTATGAGCTCATTGAGAATAGCATCAAATTTCGTCGTGAAGATATTGCGCCATTGATAAAAATTTCATCCCATGAAGAGAATGATTTTCATATTGTGACTTTGCAGGATAATAGTATTGGCATCAATCCGCGTGACTATGAGCGTATTTTGCTTCCGCTTAAAAAGGGTGGTTTTCAGGAAAAAGATTACGGTGGATCAGGTATGGGGCTTGCGATTGTCTGTAGTATTATGCGCCGTCTTATGGGGGATATCAAGTTTCAGCAGCCTGAAAATGGTGAGGGAAATATTGTGCAGCTTTATTTTATCAAAGATGATCGGATTTGTGATTATTTGTAAAATTCTTTTTTACTGCAAAATAATATAGGCCAGCCCTAAAACAGAGAAAAACCCAACAACATCCGTGACTGTTGTAACAAAGACGACGGCAGAGACAGCCGGATCGACTTTAAATGTGCGCAGCAGAAGCGGAATGAGAATACCTGACATAGCCGCAGAGACCATTGAAACAAGCATCGCAGATGCCATAATGATACATAATTTATAATCCAAAGGCCAAAGGTCAAAAACAGCGCCTGATACAACCAGAAGCGCAGCCGTGACCGCAAAAATAATCCCGTTTAAAAGGCCTACTTTTAACTCTTTCAAGACGATTTTGCGCATATTGGTTTCATTCAGGGAGCGTGTCGCGATTGCTCGAACGGCAACAGTCAAAGTTTGTGAGCCTGCATTCCCGCCCATCGATGCAACAAGTGGCCCCATCGCCGCAAGCACAACATATTTTTCAATCGTATCACTGAAAAATGCAATGATAACAGCAGCTAAAATCGCAGTGATCAGATTGACCATCAACCAATAGCCTCGATTTTTAACGACTTCGCCGATTGTATCTGTGATCTCTTCACCGCCCACACCAGCAAGCTGCTTGATATCCTCATCGGCTTCGCTTTGAATGATCTCAACGGCATCATCAACAAGAATTGTTCCGATTATTCGTCCGCCCCGCCCAACAACAGGTACAGAATTCACGCGATAATGTTCCAATAAATAGGCAACTTCTTCCTGATCATCCTCAACATTTGCAGAGTGAAAATCCTGATCAGCTAAACTCTCTAAAGTCGGGGCGCGCCCGGCTTTTAAAAGGTTACTCAGCGATAAAATACCAACAGGCTTATAAAGCGGATCGACGACATAAATATCATAGAATTTTTCTGGTAAATCCTTGCCATCCATAAAGAAATCTATGGCCTGTCCAACAGTCCAATAGCCGGGCAAAGAGATAAAATCTCGGCGCATAATACGCGCAGCAGAATCTTCAGGATATTGAAAGGCTTGCTCAACGGCAACGCGATGAAGCCCTGAAATATGCGATAAAATTTCCTGCAATTTAACAGGCGGAGTATTTTCTAAAAGATAAACCGCATCAGAAATCTCGAGCTCCGAGACCATATTCGCAATAATCTTAGGCTCTAAAAGCGTCAGAATATGATCACGGACTCTGGGCTCTAATTCCGTGAGCATTGACCCATTTAAATCTTCACCGATAGCCTCAATAAGCTGCGTTCTCTCTGGCCGGTCAAGATATTCCAGCAAATCCGCAATATCTGCATTATGCAAATTCAGCGTTAAATCATGCGCTTTTTGTATATCATTTTCAAGAATAGCCTCTTCAATAGAGCAGACATATTCTTTATTTAAGCCATGCTGAACATGATTTTGCACAGACTCGCTTTCGTCTGGTGCGACAATCACATCTGTTTCTACAATCTTTCCCTCAGAATGCTCAGACATGCAAAGTAAACCCTTTTTTCAAAGCATAATGCTTTCATCTATCTGATTCTACAATCAAATAAAGGAGACATCTAAGCCAGTGATGATTTTGGCAAAATCTGTACCTATTTCGTAAGGGCATACTTCACATGCTATCATTACTAGGTAAGATGTCTGCAAATAAAGACCTCTACACATGGCAGAGGTCTTTTAAACTTTAGTTTAATCTATTATAGAAAAAATTAAGCAGCAAGCTTAACTGTGCTCTGGCCATCAGCCTCAAGCGCAGCAGACCATTTTCCTTGTGCAGCCAATGTGTTCATTTTAGCACGATGTAATAAAACAGCTTGAGCAGCTTTAACATTGTCTTGCTTACCACCCCATGTGCTGATCGCAGCAGCCTGAAGCGCACGGCCATAAGAATAAGTCACATTCCATGGAAGTTTATTGCCAGCATTGATCAAGTGAAGATGCTCAGTGGCCTCAACATCACTTTGTCCGCCAGATAAGAATGCAATGGTCTGCACAGATGACGGAACAGCAGCTTTAAGACATTTAACTGTTTGCTCAGCGACCTGTTCAGCAGAAGCACGATTTTTATTTTTCTTTCCAGAAATAACCATATTTGGCTTCAGAACAATCCCTTCAAGGTCAACTTTTGCCTCATAAAGCGCACTGAATAGCGCATATAATGATTGCTCAGTGACTTGATAACAGACATCAATTGAATGATCGCCATCCATCAGCACTTCTGGTTCAACAATAGGCACAATACCATATTCCTGACAAATCGCAGCATAACGCGCAAGTGCCGCAGCATTCGCATTAATCGCATATTGTGATGGAATATTCGCGCTGGTGTTAATATCAATCACTGCACGCCATTTGGCAAAAGTTGCTCCGTTTTCAGCATATGCCTTCATCCGCGCTGGAAGATTGTCAAGACCCTCTGTGATGGTTTCACCTGGAAAATTTGATAAAGGCTTTGCTCCACAATCAACCTTAATCCCCGGAAGAGATTTTGCTTTTTGAATAAGCTCAGTCATTTTCGTGCGTCCGCCAACGGCTTTCTGATTGAAAGTCTCATCGAACATGATCACACCAGAAATATATTTGCCAAACCCAGTTGTGCGGAACAAAAGATCACGATAAGCGCGACGATTAGCCTCGTTATTTTCAATC
>JBCCNR010000118.1:0-5731 GCA_039025725.1 Pseudomonadota bacterium
ATGAAGAGGATGTGAGCTACACCCTTGAATTTCGTATGCGTCACACAGCACAAAATTGGGTATGGTATCTTATGGAAGGCGCCATGATGCGCAATATGAGTGATATTCCATATCGTATGGTCGGGCGACTTAAAAATATTGATGATATTAAAGTGGGCCAAAAGCGCCTTGTCGCTGAGGAGAGTATCCGCCAAACGCTTATTGATGTCAGTTATGATGGCTATTGGGATTGGCATGTGCAAGATGATTATGAATATATTTCGCCACGTTTCTGGCAGCTCTTACAATGTGATCCATCAGACTATGATCATAGCCCGTCTGAATGGAAGAAATATATCATTCCAGAGGATGAGAAAATTTTGCAACAGGTTTTAGATGCACATATTTATTCTCTTGGATATAAGGCTTTTCAGTGTGAGCTTCATTTTCGTCGCAAAGATGGTCAGATTGCGACTTTGCTCTGTAAGGGGCAGGTGATTGAATGGGATGAGCATGGACGTCCTCTGCGCGTCATAAGAGTGCATACCGACATCAGTGAGATTAAAGATGCTTACCTGATGCAGGAAGAACTGATTTCCAAATTAAATGCTTCAAATGAAGAGCTTGAGCGTTTTGCATATGTTGCCTCCCATGACCTTAAAGAGCCACTTCGGATGGTTAAATGCTACGCAGAGCTTATTAAAGAAAAATATGAAGCATTATTGGATGACAAGGGCCAGAAATATATAAATTATGCTTATTCAGGTGCTGTTCAGATGCAGGAAATGATAGATGATCTGTTAGAATATGCGCGTTTGAGCTCTAATAATGCGGAATATCACCCTGAAATCGTCAATATGGATGATATTATAGCGCATGTGCTGAAAAATCTTGATTATGCCATTACGGCCTCTGGGGCGAATATAAAATGGTATAATATACCGGATTGCGTAATAGGGCACCCTTTGAAGCTTGTTTGTGTTTTTCAAAATCTTATTTCAAATGCGATAAAATACCAAGCTAAGGGTAATATACCTGAAATTACTATTACGGCTGATAATGTTGATGATAAGATACTATTTGAAGTTAAGGATAATGGGATTGGAATGAACCCTGATTATGTGCAGCGTATCTTTGAGCCTTTTAAACGTCTTCACAACAAAAAAGCATATGCAGGTACTGGGATTGGATTGGCAATTTGCCGTAAAGCCGTTGAAAATATGAGTGGAACAATCTGGGCCGAAGCTGAGGAAGGACTTGGAAGCACTTTTTACATTGCTCTTCCACAGCCAGAACAATTTGAAGATTTTCTTGATGAAAAATATGTTGCGTAATTTAGAGCTTTTGGTATTGGACCAAATATTTATTTAAATGCAAGAAAACCCATAATATCATATACATCCTTCACAATCGGAGAGGCTATCGCCCGTGCCTTCATAGCTCCTTCCTGAAGAATAGTATCTATATAATCTGTATCTTCCAGAACTTTTGTCATTTCTATGCGGAATGGGCGCACAACTTCAATTGTAATATCAGCAAGAGTGCTTTTGAGTGTGCTGAAATTTTGTGATTTGAACTCTGTGAGGGATTTTGCAAGCGTACCGTTTGTCATGGCTGCGTGGAGTGTCAATAAATTTTTAATCTCGGGGCGCTCTTCAAGCTCTTCTATTGTGGCGGGCATCTCTCCGCCATCTGTTTTGGCTTTTTTGAATTTTTTGATGATATCCTCATCACTATCCGTCAGGTGAATACGCGCATAATCAGAAGGGTCAGACTTTGACATTTTTTTTGTACCATCACGCAGGCTCATAATTCGCATGGCGGTCTCGCCGATGAGGGGCTCAGGAAGGGGGAAAAAGTCATATCCTGCATGCTCTAAATTAAAACGCGTAGCAATATCTCTTGCGAGCTCAAGATGCTGTTTTTGGTCTGCACCGACGGGAACATGGGTTGCTTTATAGCATAAAATATCCGCAGCCATTAAGATCGGATATGTATAAAGGCCAATCGATGCATTTTCCTTATTTTTCCCGGCTTTCTCTTTGAATTGCGTCATGCGATTTAGCCAACCGAGCCGCGCGACACAATTTAAGACCCATGCAAGCTGTGTATGGGCAGAGACGGCTGACTGATTGAAGATTGCTGATTGTTTAGGATCAATTCCTGCTGCCAGATAGGCTGCGGCGACACTGCGGACATTTTTGCGTAGCTCTTCTGGATTTTGTGAAACAGTGATGGCATGCTGGTCAACGACACAATATAGGCTTTGCTCATAGTCACTCTGAAGGGCGACGAAATTCTTAATGGCGCCTAGATAATTCCCCAAATGCAGAGCACCTGTTGGTTGCACACCTGATAAAACACAATTTGTAAAACTCATATAATACCAAGTGCCTCAATTCATTTTAAATATTCTATCTATCATAATTATTATATATCAAGATTATTGCTTGCTTGTGTAGGATTTAAAGCTGGTTTTGGTAAAAATTGCAAGCAGATAGGCGATAATAAAATATGATACACAGCCTGCAAGGATAATGATGATATATTGAAGAGGGGATGACTGTCTCATAAATATTTTCAGCATAAGCAAGACGCCTCCCATTGCACAGCAAGCGAGTATAATTTTTTTTAGCCGTGTCTTGAGGTCATCATCAAATATAATCAGGCCATTTTTACGCAGTCCGAGATAGAGGAAAACGACATTTTGCCATGCTGCGACCACAGTACCTGTTGGCACTGCATAAAATCCAATAAAAGGAAACAGAGCAAACCCAAGGAAGATATTTGTGCCCATAGAATAGCCTGCATAGATCATTGGTGTTTTGGTATTATGTTTAGCATAATATCCGGGCGCATAGAGTTTGATAAGAATAAAGGCTGGTAGACCGATACCATAAATGACTAAAGTGCGTCCGACATGCAGTGTATCATTTGCTGAAAAGGCTCCATATTCGAATAATAAAGCAGTGACATCATAGGGAATCATGATCAGGGCAAAAGAGGCAGGCAGCGTTAGAAAAGCTGCAAATTCGGTTGTGCGCGCCATGAGGTTTTGCGCTTGATTTGTTTGGTTTTGCTCAAGATGCTTTACCAGAGTTGGCAGAAGCACAATTCCGAGCGTAACACCAACAACTCCGAGTGGGAGCTGATAAATACGATCTGCATAATAGAGGTAAGACATTGCTCCGCTTTGAAAAGAGGCAATAAGCGAGCCTGTCAGAATATTAATTTGCGTAACCCCACCTGAGATCATACCGGGCCAAAAGAGCTTCTTAAAATGCAGGATATTATTGTCAGTCGTGATACGGCCGAATTTGAACTGAATATGATTAAGGCGCAATGCGACATAAAGCCATAAAACTTGCAAAATGCCGGAGATAAACACACCATATCCGAGTGCCCATAGCGGATCATAGTCAAAATAAGCAGCAGTCAGGAGAGCCGCCACAAGGGTCAAATTCAACAAGGTAGGGGTAAAGGCGGGAACGCCAAATTTATTATGATAATTCAGCAGAGATGACATCAAGGCTGTTAAAAACATAAAGCCAGCATAGGGCATACAAAGGATAGTCAGGCTTATTGTGAGGTCAATCTTATCATCATTTGATAAATTGAGGGCTTCAGGGAATGGCTCTTGATAAAGTAAATAATTTATAAAATCCTGTATCCATTGCATTAATCCATCTGAATATCCCGGGGTAAAGAGATATATAAGATAGGGCATGAGAAGCTGTAGGATAATAATCCCTATAAAAACCCACAATCCCACGAGGGATAAGATATTTCCTGTGAAATGATTGGCTTTATCTTGTCCGTCTTGTTGGACAAGCCGTCCGTAAACGGGGATAAAGGCTGCACTAAAGGCCCCTTCTGCAATGACGCGCCGGAAGAGATTCGGAAATCGAAAAGCTGCAACCCATATATCAGCATATGTTCCTGCGCCAAGAAAGCGCGCAATCAGAATATCACGCATAAAGCCTGCGATACGCGAAAAAAGCGTGTTTGATCCGACGGCTAACGCTGATCGCAGCAGGGTCATATGAAGGGCTCGAGTAATAAATTAATCTATCATTTAAAGAGATCGATTATAATGTATGAATGAGTATTAAAATCGTTCTTTAAAAAAATGATTTATCAGTATTTGAACCGCAGTTACAAGAAAATATTTGAAAATAGATCTTTTTGCGAAGCCATAATATATGGTTTTATTTATGTTTTTCGCCGGATATGTGGCTTATCTGTCATGCGGATTTGCACTTTAGAGCATTTCAATGCACAGATTGAAGATCTTGATACCGATCTTAAACTGTCTTTTCTGAAGGCAGATCAGTTGCAACACAAACATTATAATAAAGATATTATTACTGAACAGGATATGAACACAGCCTTAGAGCATCAGGATATGATTTGTGCCATCTCCAACAGAGAAGATCATATTATATCTATTGGATGGTATAGTTCACATCCAACATCTGTCGGCAGTGAAGAGCAAGCTCTTAAAATCGTTTTTCCAAACAGTTATGCTTATATGTATAAAGGCTATACAGAATATGAGTATAGGGGCAGAAAGCTCCATGCGATTGGGATGAAATCCAGCCTATTATATTTTCAGGAGAAGGGAAAAACCGGTCTTATCTCATATGTCGACGCAGAGAATTATCGCTCTATGCGGTCTTGTCGTCGTTTAGGATATGATTTTATTGGCTACATTTTTATATTTACCCTTTTCGGGAAGCGCTATATCCTAAGCACACCTTATTTAAATAAGCTAGGTGTTTATTTGGTTAACGACTTCTAAAAGATTTCGAAATAACCTTAAAATATATAAATCAGCCGACACCTTACCTCGTGATGATAGCTATGAAGCAGACCTTTACGAAAGTAGGTATAAATTTTGCCAAAATTATCACTGGCTTGGGTGTCTTTAAAACAGAAAGATAAACAATGGGAAAGCTTCTTTATTCTCCAGATAAGCAAACGGTAGAAAATGCTGAGATCACGACATTTATGCATTTTTTTGCTGAAAAAAATGGGCTTGATCTTAATAATTATCATGACTTTCATCGCGCGTCTTTGACACATAAAGGGCAGTTTTGGGACAATCTTAGAGAATTTTATGGCGTGATCGGCGATTTTTCAGGCCCTGCGTTAGATGTCGGATCGCATATGAAATTTGATCAATATTTCCCCGAAGCGCGTTTGAACTATGCGGAAAATTTGCTTGCGCCTTTTGCTGATGCAGATGATATGCTGGTTTTCTCTTCCGAAAGGCAGAATTATCGTAAGTTAGACGCTGCGACTGTGCGCAATCATGTCACAGCGCTTGCCTCCTATATGCGAGACAATGATATATGTAAAGGCGACCGCGTTGCTGCTGTGATGCCGAATATGCCAGAAACAGTGACAACAATGCTGGCGGCAACTTCGCTAGGCGCTGTTTGGGCCTCATGTTCACCGGATTTTGGCGTTGAATCGATTATAGATCGCTTTGGACAGATCAGACCGAAAATCGTTATTATCTGCGATCAATATCGATATAATGGAAAGATGATCGACCTTTCAAAGCATATTGCAGCTTTGCAAGAGCGCATGACAGAGGTAAAGAAATTTATCATTGTGCCTTTTGAGGAGGAGCTTAACTCAGAGGTTAAAACTACCGATAAGATCGCTTCATATCTTGATATTATCACACAAAATCAGGGAACACAGTTAAAATTCACGCCTGTTGGGTTTCGTGATCCGCTCTTTA
>JBCCNR010000119.1:0-5705 GCA_039025725.1 Pseudomonadota bacterium
AAGTGTTTGCAGATTTACAGCTCTCGATCAAGGAAAAAAATGTTGAAGTTCAGACAATTTCTCTGCCTATTATTTATGCTGACCGTATTCAGATATATCAGGTTTTGCAGAATATTATCTCTAATGCCATTAAGTTTTCCTCTTCTAAGGTCCCCAAAGTCTCGATTGAAAGCAGTGAGGATGATGAAGAGTGGGTCATTATTATTAAAGATAATGGTATTGGTATTAGGCGAGAAAATCTTAGAAAAGTATTCTCTATATTTCAGCGCCTGAATCATTTTGATAAATATGAGGGAAATGGTATCGGTCTCAGTATCTGTGAGAAAATTATCTCAATCCATGGAGGACGTATATGGGTTGAGTCTGAATATGGTCATGGATCACATTTTCACTTTTCAATACCGAAACATAATAAAAACTTTGCATAGTGTCTCTTATGAATAAAAAAACAAAAATATTGATTATTGACGATAATATGGCAGAGGTCATATTGGCTCAGGAATTTTGTCGTCGTGATAAAATCATATGTGATATTGATTCTGTTTTAAGTGGGAATGATGCTCTTGATTATCTTGGTGGTGTTGGCCGCTTTGAGGGGATATCTCCACCAGATATTATCTTACTTGATCTGAATATGCCGGATTATGATGGAAAAGATTTGCTGGTTATGATCAGAAAAATCGATGCTGCAAAAGATATTCCAATCATAATTTATAGTGGTTCTGAAAGTCCGAAGGATTTTTCTGAAACGCGTGCCCTGGGTGCGATACATTATCTTGTAAAGCCCATTTCATTGCAGAAAATGCAGGATATGGTGACTTATGTTCCTCCTTTTCAGATTAATATGGCAGATGACGGAACATATCATTTATGTCGAGCTTAAGACAACATACCCCTGAGGAACATGAAGCAGCAAGATTAAAGGCTCTGTTTGATTGTCATATTCTTGATACGCCGCATGAGAAGAAATATGATGATATTGCGCTGCTTGCATCGACAATTTGTGAAACACCTATCGCAATTATCTCATTTGTTGATCAAAAGCGAAAATGGTTTAAATCGAAAGTCGGCCTTAAAGAAGAGCATATCAAACGTAAATTTGCATTTTGTGATTATATTATAAGTCACTCCTCTGGCCCAATGATTATCAATGACACATTAGAAGATGCGCAGTTTTGCGATAATCCGCTTGTGACGCCTCATCCGAACATTCGTTTTTATGCAGGTTTCCCGCTTATCATATCAGGTCAGGTGATTGGCAGTTTATGTGTTATTGATACTATCCCTAGAGAACTCACCGGAGCCCAAAAAGAGTGTTTGCGCACTTTAACGAGTAATATATGTTCTCTCATTGAAAGTGATAAATATCAAATTGAAAGAAATAATCTCAAAGCCGCCATGGAAGTCGCCCTGAGAGGCGTCGCGGAACTCGATCCTGAAGGGTGTTTTGTAAATATCAATGATAAGCTTGTGGAGAAGCTCGGCTATTCCCGTGAGGAGATTTCTAAATTACACCTTACTGATGTTATTTCTGAAAGTGAAAAAAATGATGCTGGGCAGCTTCTGAAAGATGCTTTGACAGAAGGGTGTAAGAATGGGGAATTTCAGGCTGTTCGCAAGAATGGGCAGCATATATTCATCAATATGATTATTGTTGCGAAGCATGATCAAAATCATCACTCAATAGGGTATTATTGTTTTATACAAAATATCACGCCAAGAAAAACCATTGAGCAAGAGTTGATTGAAATAAAGAACTTTCAGGATTTGGTTTTAAAACATCATCCTGATTATGTTTTTGTCAAAGATAAGGATTATCGGATTGTTTTGGGTAATGATATGTTTTTAAGTCTTTATCCTGAAGACATAAGAGATAATGTTCTTGGGACGACAACGATCGAAGAGTATGATGAGGAGCAAGCCAAGGAATTTCTTGCGAATGATAAAAAAGCTTTTGAAGAGGGGAGCTCTACTGTTTTAGAAAAGATAGATTGTCCCGATGGACAGCAGCGTATTTTAAATACAAAAAAGGTACGCTTTGAAAATATGGAAAATGAGGCTTTTATACTTGGTATTGCAAGGGATGTCACACAGAGAGAACATCTGATCAGAAAGCTTCAGGCCTCAAATGAGGCATTAGATGAGTTTGCATATATAGCATCACATGATTTAAAGGAGCCCGTCAGGGGTATTGCAAGCCATATTTATATGTTAGAGCGCGCTTATGGCAAAGATATTCCGGATGATGTTGCGCGTCGTATCGAACGTATAAAATCACTCACAGAATATATGGGTAAACTCATAGGAGATTTGCTGCATTATTCTCGATTAAGTCATATTGAGCTCGCATGGCAGAGGGTTGATCTGAATGATATGGTTTCTGAGCTTTCGCAGATTTTAACAGATAGCTTCACTGATAAGGTTGTAGTCAATGTCGAGAAACTACCCGAAATATTATGTGATAAGATTCGTTTGCAAGAAGTTTTCCGTAATCTTTTGACAAATGCGGTAAAATATAACAAGAATGACATTAAGAAAATTGACATCAAAGCCTCTATGACATCGGAGCATCATATTATCTCGATTTCTGATAATGGGATTGGTATCGCCGAAGAGCATCAGGACGTTATTTTTCGTATTTTCAAACGTCTGCACCATAAGGATCAATATGGTGGTGGAATGGGAACGGGGTTAACATTCGTTAAAAAGATCATGGAGCGCCACGATGGTTTTATCACACTCAAATCTGAGCTTCATAAAGGCACAACCTTTTTTCTGACTATTCCACGCAAAAAAAGTCTTAAAGGATAGATTATGCAAAAGAATATCTTAATTATAGAAGATAGCGATGATGATTTTGAAATTACTGAGACTGCATTGATGGACTCGGAATTTGAAAATAAAATCATTAGATGTAAGGACGGCAATGAGGCTTTAAATTATATTTCTGATAAGACAATATCTGATTTGGCGCTTATCATTCTTGATTTAAACATGCCTGGCTTAGATGGGCGTTTTGTTTTGAAACAGCTTAAAAGCAATGATGAATATAAGAAAGTTCCAGTTGTTATTCTTACAACATCTGTAGACCGGCGTGATGTTGATCAGTGTTATGGATATGGTGCAAATACTTATATTCAGAAATCTTTTGATTATCGTAAATTTCAGTCTGCTATGCAGACTTTAGAAAAATACTGGTTTTCAGTGGCTACCATTTAAGAGATTTCTACCTTTTTGTTTAGGACTTACATATTATGAATAAAATTTTGCTGATTGAAGATAATGTAGATGACATAGAATTTTACAGCAATCTTTTGTCGCAGGACAACAGCCCATATGAGGTTTTTGTTGCAGATCGTAAGGAAAAAGTCCTAAACATGTTTCAGTCGCATAGCTTTCATTGTATTTTGGTGGATTTCAATTTGCCGGGCTGGGATGGTTTGAAGGTTATTGATACTTTAAATGAGGCTTCTGGAATGGAGTGTCTGCCGATTGTCATTCTGACTGGGGAGCATAGTCGTAAAAATCAAGCTGAAGCTGCAAGGCGTGGTGCGCTCAACTATGTTATAAAAGATACTCTTGTGACCTATGAGCAAATTCATAGTGTTATTGAAAGCACCGTCAGGTGGAGCGCAGAGCTTAAACGGCAGAATAATTATACCAAAAGCCCTAAATGATTTTTGATTATGGCAGAATGAGGATTTATAAATCCTCATTCTGCTATGTTAAAAGACTTTGCTAAAGTCTTTTAACCACTAGAGGTGCTTTTGGTAGAGCGCCCGACTGGGCGCCGCGCATCGTTGCGCGCCCCCTCGGAGTTGTTGGCGAAAGCCAACTGGCGTGAGAGAAAAAATCACTTTAAACTGTTTATATAATAATTATGATAGATACAGTCTTGAAAATGAATTAAAGCGCTTGGTATTCGTCGTATCAAGATTATGCGTGCCACGAACTATATGTTATTATGTTCCTGAGCGTTTGATTCTGTGAATTGTGAACATGGCCGGTTCTTCTAGCAGTTATAATTTTGATCCGATATTTATTGATCCTGACGAGGGTGTTGGATCGGCTCAGGAGAAGTTAAGCCCTAAAAAACATAGCGCGGTTAAAACTCAGAGCATAAGGCGCAAATTTCTTTGGCAGAGTTTCAAATTTATCGCAAAGTGGCTTATTAGTTTTCTGATTATTGGCGTTATTGCGTTATTTCTTCTGGTTAAATTATCTGATCATATTATTTCAGATTTACCTGATCCCAGGGCATTAGCAGACCCACGTGAGAATGTTAGCATAAGAGTAAAATCTGCAACGGGTGATGATATTGGCATTAGGGGATCTTATTTTGCAGGCGAAGTCAAACTGAGTGACGTATCGCCTCATCTTTTAAATGCGATTATGGCTGTTGAAGATCGGAATTTTTACACACATTTCGGATTTGATCCGGCTGGTATTTTGCGTGCTCTTTTAAAAAATATGCAATCAGGCAGAGTGGTACAAGGTGCGTCAACTTTAACGCAGCAACTGGCGAAAGACCTCTTTCTGGATGCAGAGCGTTCTTATGCGCGTAAGATTAAAGAACTGCTTTATGCGATCAAGATTGAGAGCACTTATAGCAAAGATCGTATTTTTGAGCTTTATCTCAATCGGGTTTATTTGGGCGCTGGCTTATATGGTGTAAAAGCCGCTGCGGAGAGATATTTCGGCAAGCATCCGCGTGATCTTAACATAGCGGAAAGTGCTTTGATTGCGGGTCTTTTAAAAGCGCCTTCTCGTTATGCGCCGACCAATAATCCTGTCAGGTCACATGAGCGCGCAGCTGTCGCCGTAGAGGCAATGTATCGCACTGGCTATATTACGCAAAGTGAGAGAGATTATGCAGTTGCTTTTCCGGCGGAATTTCAGATGTCTGTTCTGGGAAAAGGCTTTGGATATGTTGCTGATCGGATTACAGATATTGTTCCGCGCCTGATTGGCTCTCTTGATCGGGATGTTATTGTCACAACGACGATCAATTCCCATCTTCAGGCAATTTCTGATGTTTTGGTGGATGATTTTGTCAGCAATATGGGAACACAAAAAGGGTTTCAGCAGGCAGCCTTTATTGCGCTTGATGATAATGGTGCTGTTTTGGCGATGACAGGAGGGAAATCCTATGCTGAAACACCTTTCAATCGTACAATGCAGGCCTTTCGGCAGCCGGGCTCAGCATTTAAGCCTTTTGTTTACGCTGCTGCTTTCGAGAGAGGTTTAAAGCCGTGGGATGTTGTGGTTGATGAAGATATTTCTTTTGGAAATTACCGCCCGACAAATTATAAAAACAAATATGAAGGCGCCATGAGCGCGCGGACCGCATTTGCAAAATCTGTAAATACTATTGCGGTGAAATTGGCTTATCGCTCGGGGATAAAAAATGTCAAAGCCATCGCGGAGAAGGCAGGTATTGTATCGTCAATCAAACCTTATTTATCAATGTCGCTTGGCGCATTTGAGGTCACTCCGCTTGAATTAACCTCCGCTTATATTCCATTTTTTAATGGTGGATATGGCGTATCTCCGCATCTTGTGACAAAAATCACCACACCTGACGGCGAGATATTATTTGAACAAAACTCGAATAGCTTAAATAGATCTGAAAGAATTTATTCTCCGCAAACTATTCATCATATGAAAGATATTTTCCATGCTGTCACAAGTTATGGAACGGGCAG
>JBCCNR010000120.1:0-5587 GCA_039025725.1 Pseudomonadota bacterium
GCGGGACAAAAATCCGTTGCTTTGAAAGTGGTTATACAGCCAGATGATAAGACATTAACCGATGAAGAGATTGAAAATCTTTCTCATCTTGTCATTGAAAATGTCTCAAAAGCTACCGGCGCGCATTTACGTGGATGAAGCCAAAAGATTTGTCAATGTGACATAATCCTGCACAGTAATATGATCTGCTCTGGCCTCAGGTGAGATATTGGCCAATTTACAAAGCTCTTCCGGGGTGGAGTTCAGTTGTTTTAATGATTGTCGTAACATTTTGCGCCTTTGCCCAAAGCAGGCTTGTGTGACCTTCTCGAGAACAGATATATCGCATTTTACAGGGTTTTTCTTTGGGATAATTTGCACCACAGAAGATGTCACCTTAGGGGGCGGTGTAAAATGCGCTGGATTGAGATCAAATAATCTCTTCACATCAGCAAGGACACCACATAGGACGGAAAGCCGTCCGTAATCTTTGCTCCCCTCTTTGGCCTGCAAACGCATGGCAAATTCTTTTTGAAACATAAGTGTTGCTGAAAGCCATGGGCTTTGATGGGCTTCGCGCAGCCATTTGATAAGAATTTCTGAGCTGATATTATAAGGTAGATTTGCAGCAATGCGAAAAGGCTGCCCAGCTGACATGATATCATTTAGAGGCAATTTTAAGGCATCGCCATGAATGATTTTCACCTTATTTGGATAAGCTTGTGCGATCTGATCAAGAATATCCAGACATCTTTCATCTTTTTCAATAACTGTGATATGTTTGACATGCTCCATCAACAAGGCCCGGGTGAGCCCTCCCGGTCCGGGGCCAACTTCTAAAAAATGCGTGTCGGGCGCTGCGCCGGCATGACGTGCGATTTTACGCGTTATGTTCATATCCAGCAAAAAATTTTGCCCAAGCGACTTTTTTGCACTTAATGAAAACTGTTTTATTATATCCTTTAAAGGCGGAAGGCTGTCATCACCGACTGTCACGCAGGAAACCATCCACCATGCGTACCAATTGGTACATATTGATCTGGTATCCATATACTGGCAACTGGGTCTGCCTCAAAGTCACGCGCATCCATGATCACAAGACGAGACCTCTGTAGCTCTGGCTGGAAAACAAAACCAATTAACCAGCCATCATCTTCCTCTCTTCCCTTCGGAATAAATGTCAATTCAGATGACATGCCGCCATTAAAATCCTGATATAAGACTGTATTTTTATGAAAGTCTAATTTGGCTGCACGCTTAAAGGCAGGCTCTAATGTTGCCTCGACAGCATAGCCATATCTATAATCTCGCCCTTCAATGTACGGATTGATCTTTGGAAAATCGAGAGGTAAGTTAAAAACGGGCTGGGCTCCGGCATGCTTTACCTCATTATTTACAGGCAGAACATACCGATAAATAGAAGGTGGAGTATCTCCCAATGGACCAAACATATCATGTTTTGAGGTATATTCATAGCGACTAACATCTAAAACAACGTCGCCTTTATCCGTTTCATAAGCATTCATAACATGATAAGCATAAGATGGATCAATGGTAAACCATCTGACATCATGTGCGTTGCCTGATTTTGGGACAAGTCCAATACGACATTCTTTATTCTCATCCCATTTGATAGGCAATGTTGTCTTTAACAAAGTTGTTAAACTAAAGACAACATTCATATCCAATATGATGGCATAATTTTCAGTTATAGCCATATCATGGATTTGCGTCATGCCAGTTAAAGGTATTTTTACGCTATTTTTCAACCGCCCCTGCGGAGTGAGCCTTTGATAAAGTGCATTCTTCCCGAGTTTCTGTCCATATGTCACAGCATGAATGTCACCATCAACTGGATCGATTTTATGATGACCGGTAAAACCAAATTTGAGTGTGCCATTTAAATCGCTTCTGCCTTGTGTCTCAAGCAGGTCTGACAAGGCAACCATACTTGCGCCGGCCTCTATTGTGGCATAAAGCTGCCCATCGAAAGCTACAATATTTGTATTAGGCGATACATCTAAACCACCTGTCACGGGGCCACCTAAATCACTTTTCCCTAGTTTTTTAGGCACCTCTCCTGCACAAACGAAACGATTTCGATACCATTTTGCACTTCCAGATTTAAGATATATACCGTGAACCATACCATCACCGCTGAAATAATGTTGGTATGGTGAAATTTCACCAGCAGGATTTGGACCATTACGCACATAAAGACCATTTAAGTCTTTTGGAATAGCCCCTTCAACATCAAGATTCTCATATGTTTGCTCCTTCTTAACAGGTGCAAAGGGTATGTTCTGGTATCTGTGATTAGTGTCTGAATTTGTATATTTACGAATAAAATGAAGCACATTAATGTCTTTCTTTTTAAAAGAAGATTATTCTGTATACGCTCTTATAAGGCATTTCGCACTTGAAATATTTAAGATTCTTCTATAAACACTGTATTAAATATGTATAAAGACCTCTGCCTTTTACAGAGGTTTAATAACTTTCATTATATAAGTAAGAAGTAAAAGCACCTTCAGGATAACATAATGGCCGGCAAGAATAAGCATGATTATCACATATTAGAACCAAGCGCTCATCCGCTGATTACCTCGATATTTGCGCTTTTAATGGCGCTGGGTCTGGTGTTTTGGTTAAATGATCAGCATAATTTTGATGCTCTGAAAAATCCTTACCTATTTTCGGTGGGTATTATTGGTCTTATTGTTGCGGTCACAGCCTGGTGGGTTGATGTCACCGAAGAAGCTGAGCATCAAGGGCATCACACGCCGATCGTGCAGTTACATCATAGATATGGTATGGCGCTTTTTATTGCCTCCGAGATCATGTTTTTTGTCGCATGGTTTTGGGCTTTTTTTGATGTCTCTCTTTTTCCAGCGGAACTTTCACGTATTTTAGGGGAAAAACCTATTGCCGAGGCCAGTCTTGGAGAGATTAAACTTTATTCCCGCCTTGAGGCCACTGGGGGAATATGGCCTCCGCAAGGCATTGAAGTCTTTGATGCATGGCGACTGCCCTTTTTAAACACATTGATATTGCTCCTTTCTGGCTGTACGCTGACTTTTTCACATCACGCTTTGCTGCATGATGATCGTAGCGGTTTTAAGGGCGGTTTGCTTGCGACAATCATTCTTGGGCTGGTCTTTTCAGGGCTACAAGTTGTTGAATATATGCACGCCCCTTTTGCTTTTAAAGAAAGCGTTTATGGTGGGACTTTCTTCATGGCGACTGGTTTTCATGGTTTTCATGTGATTGTTGGAACTCTCTTCCTGCTTGTCTGCTATTTTAGAGCATTAAAGGGTCATTTTAAGCCTGATCATCATTTTGGCTATGAGGCTGCAGCATGGTACTGGCACTTTGTTGACGTTGTGTGGCTGTTTCTTTTTGTTGCAATTTATATTTGGGGCAATTCAGGCGGCACAATTCACGGTTAGGGTTAGCTTTTGAGATATCTCGTCCATTGCGAGGGTGCATAGCACCCGTGGCAATCCGTTATATTCATATATAAAAGATTGCTTCGCTCGCGATGACGTGACTGTCTTGCTTAAGATTTACGCATTATTCTTCTTCCCTAAGTTATCCTTGAGCGGGCCCTGAGCTTGTCGAAGGGTACGAAGGATGCAAACCAGTTTGACAGGCTCAATGACCGTTTTTTGCTATTTCCATAAGTCATAATATGTCTATAAATTTTTATTTTTCATATGATGTCGCTTGTGGTGTTAATATTTTGTAAGGCGTTTTACAATAAAAATGGATAAGCGATTCTATTGTTGGTAAAATGCAAAAAGATTATAAGACTCACAAAAAAAGTGACACATTCATACAGCATAAAGATAAGCCTGTATTCTCTCCTGATCACAAAGAAAAACTATATGATAAATATGTCAGAAGCTACTGGCCCTGTTATGGCTTGGTTGCTTTAGCAGCATATTCTGCACATTTTTTGAAAGAACCAGCCCTGGCAATAGCTTGTTGCACAGCTGGAATCGCATCCTCAATTATGATTTTTTTACAGCGTAAGCGTCAAAAACGTCATATCTACCCTGAGACACTCTTTACAGGCCCAGCCTTTATTGTGACCGAAACAGGACAGATCATCAGAAGCAATCAAAAAGGCGCAGAATATATCTCTTTACATGGAGATAGCCTACAAAGCTTGCTTGAAAATGATGGTTTTGATGAAGGTGCCGCCTATAGATTGCTGAACAGCGAGCGAAAACACATCTTACAGTCAGATGAAATTGTATATGTTGCAAGATTTATGGAGCAAAATAACCATTATCTTGTCACGCGTTTTACGCGCGATCTGAATAGTTCTTTTTTTAAACAGAATATAAATGATCAACAAGTCTCTGAAGATGATATTAAAAATCATGTCGGTTTTTTTGAAAAATATGGAGAAAAAATTGATACGCTCGAAGATGGCGCTGAAGGTCTGGCTCATATTAATGAAAAATTGCGTTCATGGATAAAAAGTGATGATGAATTGCGTCGTTTTTTAACTGAATGTGGCTCAAGACAGAGCAGAAATATGATCGATAATACTGATATTTTCTTCGAGGAAATCACTTTTATTGATCGTGACAATCCGGGAGAACTGACCTTCAAAGTCATGCTACGCGAAGATAAAGATAATAATCTTGAAGGGTTTGTCTTTCCTGTGCTCTCGCATATGACCTTTGATGACAGTGAGCAAGGTGCTCTTCCTATGCAGGGCAATGACTTACTCGATCAGGTCTTTATGGATTCTCCGTCCATGATCGTAATCACGGATAGGGACGGCAATATTAACAAATATAACCATGCTTTCACAAAAAATATTGGCGCATTAGAAGAGGCTTCAGCGCATATTTTTGATTATTTCCCAGCTGAGCATCATAGTAAGCTAAAGGAGATTATGGAAAGTGGGGCCTCGGCTGAGATTGATTTCATTCAGAATGATGTTAAGAAAATCGTGAATGTAACGGTTAAAACACCACAACTGAGCTCTGCTGAGGGGGGCTATATCTTTTATATTGTTGACCTTTCCGAAGAAAAAACGCTTGAGGATAAGTTCAATCAGGTTCAGAAGATGCAAGCTGTCGGCCAGCTTGCCGGCGGTGTGGCGCATGATTTTAACAATCTTTTAACCGCGATACTTGGGCATACTGAACTTATTTTAAGCCGCACACCGCCCGGAGATGCTGCCTTTCGCGACTTAATGCAAATACAGCAAAATGCGAATCGCGCAGGAAAGCTTGTAAAACAGCTTCTGGCTTTTTCACGACAACAGACTTTACAGCCTAAAATCATCAATTTGACGGATATTCTGCCTGATATTAATGAATTGCTGAGGCGTTTATTGGGTGAGAAAATCATAATCAAAACTGAATATGGTCAGGATTTGGCAGCTATTAAAGCAGATGTCACGCAATTTGAACAAGTTATTCTCAATCTTGCGGTGAATGCAAAAGATGCGATGGCTGGCAGCGGAACTTTTACGATTAAAACGCAAAATATCACAGAAAAAGACTCTCGGAATGTGGGTTATGATATTATGCCCGAAGGAAATTATGTAGAAATCTCAGTGTCTGATACAGGGAGCGGTATGGAC
>JBCCNR010000121.1:0-5577 GCA_039025725.1 Pseudomonadota bacterium
CCTAATGACTTTAGCACAATCCATTTACAACATTTCAATACGATGCAAATAGAGGTGTTTTGTGGGCATATTATTTTATATCTAGGCAGATAATTTTATGTATAGATGTAAAATCTTATTCAGTAAGGATTTCTAGATTCAATGCGATTACTTTGGCCCATTAGCGCGCAACGCTTTGCATTCTTATAATTGTCCAAACGCCTCAATTAAATTCTATTCTTCGATCTCTCCTATTTCTTTTAGGCCATGCCCTAAAGCAACACGGTCATCAAAAACAAAACAGCTTCCCATCCATTTGCTTTCACTTTTAGGGATATCCTCCAGATATTTTAAAACACCACCTTTTAAATGAAAAACTTCTTCAAACCCAGCCTGCAACATATAATTTGAGGCTTTTTCACAACGAATACCACCAGTGCAAAACATTGCGATTTTTTTATGTTTTTCAGGATTGAGCCTATTTTTCACATAATCTGGAAATTCTGAAAAACATTCCGTATCAGGATCATGCGCATTCTCGAATGTGCCCATTTGCACTTCAAAATTATTACGCGTATCAATGACAAAAACATCATCGCGCGCAATAAGATCATTCCAATCTTTCGGTTCTACATAGGTTCCCACATTATCTCTAGGGTGAACATGGTCTTGCTTCATCGTTACAATTTCTTTTTTTAGCTTGACTTTCATTTTAGGAAAAGGTGCTTCTTGCGCTGTCGAAAATTTATAATCTTTCTCCTCAAAATTAAAACTTCCCTGAAGGTGTGATAAAAAAAGATCTATCGCTTCTTTATGGCCAGAAATTGTTCCGTTAATGCCTTCTTCTGCGACCAGAATTGTCCCAAGAATATCATATCGCTTGGTGAATGCTTTGAAAGCATATTGCGTTAAAATAGGATTATCGATTGGTGTAAATTTATAAAATGCTAAAACAGTAAACGTCATAGGGGATAATTATCAGAAAAATTTATTGATTTCCAGAGTATGCACGCATTGCATAATGCATTTTAAATGAGAAAAATATCTAATACACCTTGCCAGTGCGTTAATAATAGTATAGTTTACGCGAAATATAGAAGCACTTATCGCGGGGTGGAGCAGCCCGGTAGCTCGTCAGGCTCATAACCTGAAGGTCGTCAGTTCAAATCTGGCCCCCGCATCCAAAAATTTCTAATAATATCAACGACTTACACCTCCCTCTCCATAAATTTGCAATCAGTGACTTTTTGCTCGTGGAAGCATTATGGAAGCAAGAGGCGGAGGAATTGTGTGAAAGCCAGTGAGGTTACATTTTTCTAACTTTCTTCATTTTCTGATAAAAACGCATTCAGAAGAAAAATGTAGAGATATTGCGTATCATCGACTTTCAGATCAATCTACATCTAGCCAATAATTTCCCTTACCATCATTTTTAATAATTTGACCCCATGCGGGATGATATTTCCCTTTGGATCTAAAAATGGATGCGAGGCGTATTTGCTCAGATGTTGTGCGTGATAGAATTTCACTCTGATGCAGTGGTTTCCTATCTGTATCCATGATTTCAATAATCTCAGCTTGCAGCAATGTAAAATGATATTCGGTGTCATTAAAATACTCTGTGCGATATCCTTCAGAAAATCCTTCTATTATATTTCCTTGCACTGGGAATAAAGCGCCTACTTTCTTGCTATCAAACTTGAATGGTTGAGAGTTAATATCGACAAGGTCTTGCAATATAATATGCGGTGTATGTTCTGAATATTGTAAATATGCAGGAATGTGATGATCTAGCACTAAAACCAAAGCAGATTCTGTGTGGTGATATTTTTGTAAATAGGTCTGCAGTTTTTTCTGTATCTCTTGTTCAAAAAGAGACACAACAGAAATGACAGGTATATTTTGATGATCAATATGTGATGACCCTAAATGCCAAATATGATCAGGCGCTATGATTTTGGCATGCACATGATCTGGTATCTTTAAACAATCTTGTATAAAACGTATCAGCCATTTCATACAAACAGCATATAATTTCAAACAATCTGCATTAAAGTAAACCCATCCTGAATGGGTAGAAAATATCCCACTTTTTCCTTTGTGATACCTGATGCGATAAAAACGCCCTTCATATTCAATTTGTTTCCGGTTGCCAGTATGGATTAATGCTTTAAGTGACAATAATTTTTTTCCCCTTTCACCAAAATAACATGTCAAACAATCATATGTGATCATCCGAGAAGAGTTGCTGATAATATTTTGTATTAAAGCAATATCTTCTCTTATAATCATGGCCTTACCCCTCTATGCCCCATGAATTTAGGTATTTTTTGAGAATACCTCTTTCCTTAAAGGGCTTGTTATTCAGGTTGGAACTTGCAGGCCATTTCAGCGTCACAGCCATCAAGGCACGCTGTCCCAATATGTCTGTCATATGTTCAATACGTTCTAAGTCAGGTAGAATTTCTTCCAATGCCTGTTTTGATATCATAGAAGATTCATATAAAGACATGACTTTATCGTGATTAACATATTCTTTGCGAATATACTCAGACGTACAAGACACAAAATTGTGAATGGTGTCCATCATCTTGGCACCTCATAGTAAATATATTAAAAATAGATAATAAAAATCAAGCATCTATATATGCCAAGACAAGCATATATAAGAACTATCAAAAGAAATTCGGCTAGAACTTAGCAGAATATTACAAAACAAAAATCAACATATATCCTCCACGAATAATTATTCATTATTCCCTTATTTTTGAGGCGCTTTAACAAGTCTGATAAAAAATACAACTACAGATATTAAGGCTTGTCAATAAAAAAAATATCATTTTTTTGCAAATTCACACAGATTTTCACACATCTACACACATTCTTCACACCCATTTTCACACACCCCATATGCAATGATCTTCTTGTAATTTCAACAGAGCAAGGAGCATTTCACATGTGTCAAAAAGACTTTCTTAATCAATTAGATCTTTCACGTCGTTGGGGTATTGCCCCCAGAACATTAGAGCAATGGCGCTGGAAAGGCGAAGGCCCTCCATTTTTGAAAATTGGTCATCGTGTAAGATATCGCCTAAGTGATATCGAAACTTACGAGCAAAATCATCTGCTTAAGAGCACCACACAGATCTCCCAAATCAGAAAAAAAGGAGGTCTACATGACTAAGCCAACTTTTCCAGAACTATATCAAACAAAGTTATCCCAAATCGCTGAATTGGATGAACAAGCCATCCAAAATCATATCCGTAAATTTGAAACATTAACCGCTTGGTTAAAGGGAATATTGCGATTTAAATCCAGTAATTCCTCTCAAAAGAAAGGAAATACCCAATGACACTTCCAATTATATCTGCAGATGAACGCCTGAATAGTCCAAGGGGGATTAAAGGCTGTATTTTAGGGATTAGCGGTATTGGTAAAACATCACTACTTTGGACGCTGGAGACTGCGTCCACTCTGTTTTTTGATCTTGAAGCTGGTGATTTGGCTGTTAATGAATGGCAAGGCGATATTATTCGTCCCAGAACATGGCCTGAATGTCGTGATTTGGCCTGTTTTATTAGTGGTCCAAATCCTGCCCTAAAAGATGACCAACCTTACAGTCAGGCACATTATGATGCGGTTTGCCAAAAATATGGCGATCCCAAGGCAATCGATCGCTATAGCACGATCTTTATCGATAGCATTACCGTAGCTGGGCGCTTATGTTTCAATTGGTGTAAAGGCCAACCGCAAGCTTATAGCGAGAAGTCAGGCAAGCCAGATACCAGAGGCGCTTATGGCCTGCATGGTCAGGAAATGATCGAAGAACCGCATCTTGGTCGTCTTATGACCAAAATATCCAATCCTAAAGTTCAGCCTAACAGAGCGTTGAACTATTCCCTCCCAGTCAAAAATACATCCACAAACAATGGAGAAACAGCATGAACGGTTACACACCTGGAAACACTCCTAATTTTTATGATTTTAACAGCGCTGATGATACCACAGAATATGAAATCATCCCTAAAGGCACACTTGCTAAAGTCCGAATGACCATCAAACCTGGTGGTTATGATGATCAAACACGAGGCTTAACAGGCGGTTGGGCGACCCATAAGTCGGTGTCGGGGGCAATCTATCTGAACTGCGAAGCCGTGATCCTTGAAGGACAATATGCAAAACGTAAATTATGGTTCTTGATTGGATTACATAGTCAAAAAGGTCCTGAATGGGCCAATATGGGACGCAGCCTGATTAAAGGCATCCTCAATTCGGCGCATGGTTTATCGACCAAGGATAATTCACCGAATGCCCAATCTGCACGGCGTATTAGTGGCATGGGGGATCTTGATGGGATTGTCTTCGCTGCTAAGATTGATGTCGAAAAGGATATGAATGGCAATGATAAAAATACCATCAAAACAGCCATTACCGCAGATCACAAGGATTACGCCACGATCATGAGTGGTGGTGGTTTTAATGCACCACCTCAATCTTCCAACAACACACCGCCGCACACACCAAATGTGCCGTCTTGGGCACAGTAAGGAGGGCTTATGTTATTACGCAAACGTCAAAAAGAGTTGGTGACCAAATCGGTCACTGCCCTTAGGGAACACCAAAATACACTGGCTGTGGCGCCGACAGGATCAGGAAAGACGATCATGCTCTCGAGTGTGATTGGTCAAATGTACCAAAACCCAATCTATAAAGCTTGTGTCTTGGCACATCGTGATGAATTAACATCTCAGAACGAGGCGAAGTTTAAGCGTGTCAATCCGCATATCAGCACCAGTATCTATGATGCTTCCAGTAAAAGCTGGGATGGTGCTGTAACATTTGCCATGGTACAAACTCTGTCACGGCAAGCCAATTTGGATACTATCCCTGAAGAGAAGCTTTTAAACTGTATATTTCTTTTGATTAAAGCGCACTATTTCTCATCTAAAGGCTTTTTAAGTAAAAATTTTTCAAGAGATTCTATATATCTTGGTATACGATGTCCCGACCAAGGCCAGAATTCTTCGGTACATTTCAAAGGAACGATGTTAAAAGCTGTTTTGATGTTGCTATTAAGACTAAAATGCAGATTAGTGATAATATCATCGGGGCAAGAAAAAGAAAATAATTTTCTCTGATATTTTGGAATTAAATATTGCTCAAGCTTTTCAATCGTATTTGATAAAGTTGGTGGTACAGCAAAAAGATAAATGGAATCTATTTGTAAGTGTGGGTTTAGATCAATTTCTTCATTATCTAAGGTATAATCACCTTTTGTTTTACGTTTAACACCATCCAGATAAGGCAATGCATGCAGCGCGACAGCAGATCCCTGACTATGTCCCACAATTTTTAAATGTATCGTATTTTTTTGCAGCTCTTTATCAGTGATATTATGTTTCACTTTAACATGATTATAGACTGTTTTTCGCAAACCATGATTTTGCATGTTTATCACCGCCTGCCTAAAGCCAGCACGTCCTTTAGGAATAAAATATTTCAGATTCTTGTCTTCATAAGATAATAAGTTTTTGGATAGGTTGATGTACCAATCCTGTAGTGAATTTGTTCCAAGGAATAATAAAGTGACTTTATAA
>JBCCNR010000122.1:0-5569 GCA_039025725.1 Pseudomonadota bacterium
AATAGGTTCAATCGGGTCTAATATTTCGAAAAGTTTGTCAGGTGCATCTGGTGCTCTCAATATCGCCGGTAAGATTGGCATGGGTGCTCAGGGGCTTAAGTCAATATCAAGAGCAGTCCGAGGACATGATCCATTAACCAATGGCATTCTTAAAGGTATCGCAGCATCAACAGCGGTTTCAGTTTCCGGATCACTCTTGGGGTCTATGTTTGATAATCTTGCTAAAATTATGCAATCTAAACCAAAGCCAACCCTAATCGGACGCGCCCAAAACTTGGTCTGCGATCACCCTATAAAGACAGTTATTGGATCTCTTCTTCTTGGCCTGATGGCAGGGAGTGCAGCGAGTAAAGAAGATGATCAACGGCCACAGGCAGTTTAAGATAAATGATCATGAAGGACTTTCGCGGAGTGTGAGAGTCCTTTATTCATATTTTCACTTGCAAAATATATTAAAAAATGTGTACTTTCATATGAAATATTTGCACATAGATTAGGGAGAAAATATTAGGATGCCGATATTAAAAATATGCACTGTTGCTATTTATGTTTTACTCACATTTTTACAAAGCCATGGCTGGGCTTCTGATATTTCATATAAAAATCCTGATGATACAGTTATCATAGAATTAGAAAAAGGTGATGTCGTTATCGAGTTACGTCCTGATGTTGCGCCGGCACATGTTGCGCGCATAAAGCAGCTTGTGCAGGAAAAATTTTATGATGGTATTGTTTTTCATCGTGTCATAGATGGGTTTATGGCACAAACAGGGGACCCTACTGGAACGGGACGTGGTGGATCAGACTTGCCAGATTTGAAGCAGGAATTTAGTGCTATTGCCCATACACGCGGAGCCGTCTCTATGGCAAGGTCGTCCAGCCCTGACAGTGCCAATAGTCAATTTTTCATATGTTTTAATGATCAATCTTGTCGTTCACTTGATGGACAATATACTTATTTTGGTCAGGTTATCAAAGGTATGAAATATATTGATCAAATCAAAAAAGGTCAGGGAGCGAATGGTATGGTTCAAAATCCTGATAAAATCATCACAATGCGTATGGCTAAGACATCTTAAATCTTAGTGATTTTCAAATTTACAAAATAAATATTTATAAAGGTTCAGTTTATGGCTCATGAGGCAACAGAAAACACAATTATCATGCAGTTAGAGGCAGGAGAGGTAATGATCGAGCTTCGTCCAGATCTAGCGCCGGCACATGTTGAGCGTATCAAAACGCTTATTGGTCAGAATTTTTATGATAATATTGTCTTTCATAGAGTTATAGATGGCTTTATGGCGCAAACAGGTGATCCAACCGGAACAGGGTCAGGGGGATCAGATTTGCCAGATTTGAAAGCTGAGTTTAATGACACCCCACATATGCGGGGAGCACTTTCTATGGCGCGCGCCATGAGCCCCGACAGTGCCAATAGTCAATTTTTTATATGTTTTGATGAAGCTCCATGGCTGAATGGTCAATATACTTATTTTGGTCAGGTCGTTGAGGGAATGGAGAATGTTGATAAAATCAAAAAGGGTGACGGGCAAAATGGAATGGTTTCTGATCCTGATAAAATTATTTCCTTAAAGATGGCGAAAGCTGCGTAAATTTGCCTCTAGATAGAAACATAGCAGCCTTTGCGCTATGCTAACCCTAATGTAACTCTTTTCTTTTATGCTTAATAGTCTGTAAAGAATGTGATTTTCATGCCACATATAATAGGTCTTATTTTGTAAAAATGTATATCAAGATTGCTATGGATAAATCTTCGAAATATGTTAGTGACGTCTTAATCATAAAAAGGATTTATAAAATGATGAAACGCTCTTTAGCCGCTGCTGTTGCGATTGCTACCATCTCGGCTGGCTCAGCACAAGCTGCGGAAGATTTCAAAGTTGGAGTGTCAGGTTTCTTAAATGCAGGTTTCCTTGCACAAGATGTTGACAATGATAGAAATGAATATGATGTCACATCCGTTCGTACTGACAATGTGATTGCAATGACTGGTCAAACTGTTCTTGATAATGGTCTTAAAGTTTCTGTTGTTGCTGGTTTCTCTTTAGATCAGAACCAAAGTCAAAATAACATCTATCAGGAAGAAATTTACATTCAGGCTGGCGGAGCATTTGGTGATGTTCGTCTAGGTCGTGGCCGTAATGCTGGTGCTGTTTTACACGCATTTATTCCATCTGCTGGCGTTGGTACCTATGCTGTTGATGATGCACGGACAAACGCATTTATCGGTGGCATCTCACAGGTTACAACAGCAACCTCTCTAGGAGAGGCTGAATATGCAAACCGTATTACATATTTCACACCACGTATTGAGGGTATCCAGCTTGCTGCATCTTTCACACCTGAGACAGATCCTAGCGCTGATTTATCATTTGGAAGTTTCTCAAATAATACAAATAACAACACTTCATACAATGCGAACAGATTTGGTGGACAATTTGCTACTATTCAGAATGAGTATTCTTTAGCTGCAAACTTTGCACGTGAATTTGATGGTGTTGGTGTCGTTGGGTCTTTCGGTTATACTGCGGGTGACGCTCCTGCAAGTTCAACAACTGTTGCACGTGATATGGAAGCAATTCATGCTGGTGGTAACATTTCTTATGCTGGTTTCACAGTTGGTGCAGCATGGGGTTACTACGAAGATCCTAATGTCACAGCGACAAACGGAACATCCGATGCTGGTACGCACGCATGGGGTGCTGGTGCACGTTATGAAACTGGTCCATGGGGCTTTGGTGCATCTTTCCTACACAAAGAAAGCACAAACGGAAATGCTGCGTTTGACGCAGATGGCGATGGTCTTGCAGTCAATGAAGCAACCTACTATGAAGCAGGTATGACATACACACTCGGTTCTGGTGTTACAACTGGCGCTGGCGTTTACTATAATGACAATGCTGAAGCAGCTGGATCAAATGGTGAGCCAGAAGATAGCTTAGCTGGTGTTGTAAATCTATCTGTTGCTTTCTAAGTAGCTTTTATTTTATATATAATTCAAGGCGAAGCCATAGGGCTTCGCCTTTCTTATTTTTAGCTGTCTTTAAATCAAACACTCACGAAATCAACATAGCCTTTATGAAATTCCTGTACTCCTTAATTTTTTTACTTATCTTAGGCTGTGAGCAAAGCGATCAAAGAAATGGCTCTGTCGATGAAGAGAATATTATAGGTTTTACTTTATCTGATAAGACCATTTTAATTGAAGATGAAGGGGCACAGAGGTCTGATAGACTTATTTTGAATGCGTTTAAAAAAGAGGGGATACGTCGTAAAATATTTATTGAAGGATTTGAAAGTAAATTTGATAAGATAGATTTGAGTCAGGCAGGCATAAATGGTCACGAGCTAGTATTATCTCATGATAAAAGCAAAAACTACGCAAAGATTACAAGAAATAAAAGATTTATCACTGAGCTTGTCATAGATAATTCGGGTAAGCTAAGCTATGACAATTTTATTTTTGCTGATAATGGAGCTTCCATAGGGGGGCGTTTTGATCTGGTGGAAGACCCTATGCAGACGAACTCTGAAGCCTATTTTCTTCCTTTTCCTCAAAACAAACAGACAATTTCATTTATTGGCCGTCGTGGTATTATTGTAAAGCTAACAAATGGAGTGACTGATCAAGGCGATAAATTTAAGAATATCAGCAATGTCATTGGGTCTAGACAAGATGATATCCTTATCGGAGATGTGAAAACTAATATTTTAGAAGGCCATGAAGGACATGACAAAATTTACGGCCATAAAGGTGCTGATATAATTAGGTTCTCAGCCGAAGATATAAGTATTTATGGCGGTAAAGAGGGGGATAAAAAAGGCGACAAAGCTCCAGATCGCTTCATCCTTTCTAGATTGAGCAATGTTAAAAGTAAGTATAAATATATTATCAGTGATTTTGAAAATGATATTGATAAGATAGACTTTACCAGGGTGGGTGTGAGAGAAGATCAAATTACGCTTAAGACTAAAGATAACATCACTATTATATATATTAACACTGACAAATTTAAATTATCATTTGGGGTACGCACTACAGATGGTGCTTTCGTCACTATGTCAGATATACTCTATTTAAATCATTCGTAACATTAAGCCTCAAATAATGACGACATCAGCTTCTTCTTTGAAAAAAGTAAAAATATGTGGATTAACAGACAATCAAGCTGTTGAAGCTGCTGTGCACGGGCGCGCGGCTTTTTTAGGATTTGTTTGTGTTGAGCAGTCGAAACGTTATATATTGCCTCAAAAAGCTTCTAAGTTATCACATCTTCTATCCTATGATCAGGCATCTGTCGCGTTATTTGCAAATGCAACATATTATGATATCGATAATGTCTTTCAAAGTTTCGTGCCAGATATTATTCAACTCCATGGCGATGAAACGCCCGATTTTGTGCAAAAAGTCAAAGAAGAATTTATGCGTCCTGTTATTAAAGCTGTCCCAGTGCAGAATGCGCAAGATATAGAGGTCGCGGCTTCATTTCATAAAATTGCTGATATGATGTTATTTGATGCTAAGCCTCCAGCAGGGGCAGTCGTGACTGGTGGGCATGGACAATCTTATGATTGGTCAATTTTATCATCCTTTCAGACGCATAATATACCTTATTTTGTTGCAGGTGGTATCACTATTCATAATGCCCTTAAAGCGAAAGAGGTCTCTGGAGCCAATTATATTGACTTGTCTAGTGGAGTTGAAATTCGCCCCGGTCAAAAAGATCCGAAATTAATAGCGGATTTACTGTCACTTTTTTAATACAGTGATAAGTAACAAATTTTAATAGAGTGTGTGATACCGACATCTTATCTAGTAATGATAGCATGTGAAGTATGCCCTTACGAAATAGGTACAGATTTTGCCAAAATCATTACTGGCTTAGGTGTCTCATGTGATAAATGTAAAATTCATAATCTATTAACCACTTACATTTAAATCTGTAAATAAGCAGCTTCTAGTGTTTTTAATTTCAAAAAATACACGAGCAGCATAATGATCACGTATGACTTAAGTGGGTAATAACATTTACCAAGTAAGTTCATTATTTATATAGGATAAAGTATGAAAAAGTTGTCGCATCTTTCAGTTTTAGCAGCAGTGCTGTGCGCTGGAAGCTCAGCATATGCAGATTCTGGTTTTTTAAATCGTGTTAATAAGCCATATATTAGCCTCAATGCTGGTATGAATATGGTTGATAATACAGACTTTAACTTTTCAACCACGACTAATGTTGAGAATGAATATGATGATGGTTATGTCATTACCGGCGAGGCCGGATATAATTTTGGGAAATTCGCTTTTATAGATAATGTAAAGCTTGGCTTTGAAATTGGTTATTTGCAAAATGAAATCGATGTTCATAATATCGGTGGTGCTGCGCAAGCTGGATCAACTGGTGATTTGAATACACTGACCTTTTTAGCAAATATGTATCATGAATTTGATACTGGAACACGTTTTGTGCCTTATTATGGTGTCGGTGTTGGTATTGCTATGGTTGAAGCAGATGGTTTCGGAGTTTCAGCTGCCCCTACTGCGTTAGAT
>JBCCNR010000123.1:0-5567 GCA_039025725.1 Pseudomonadota bacterium
CCCTAATCCTCGAATATCCGTCTGAAGATACCCGGTGTTAAGGCAGAAAGTGGGTTCACTTCAATATTGGGGTTCTCAAAACTGCCTTTCATTTTATATGTCACTGAGATAATCCCTTCACCTTTACGTGAGGCCAGAACATCGCCGACAATAGGAATATGCGAGACAAAAGAGTTCAAACCATAAAGCGGTATCATCGTTCCAGATAAATTTGCATATGGTTTTGCCAAGTCATAATCTCCCTGAAATGTAATTCCAATCGCAGAGCCTCTTACAATACCATTTTGCAAATTGATTTTATTTGTGCGCTTGGTAAATTCTGCTTCGATTTTATCCATTGCAATATCTTCGGATTGCAGACGATCAACAATACCCGTCATAGAAGCCAGAGAGAAAAACTTTGCAACAGTTGGTGCATTTTTTAGGCGCCCATCAGTGATATCTAATCGACCGCGTGTCGTTGAGATATTTTTATTATCTTTGGATAAAGAGCCTTTAAGTTCTAATTTTCCATTTGTGAAATGATCAAAAGCATCAAATTCTTTCAAAAAGGCACCGGCATCCATCGCAGTAAATGCAAATTGCGAGATACGTGGATTTTGTTTCTCAAAAGCAATTTTGATCCGTCCACTTTTGCCAATCACACCTTCGCCAGTGATTTTATTGCTGTTTCTCGATGGTGTGCGCAAGTCAAAAGCAACCTTAGATAGAGTCTTGTCTTCATCTAAACGCATCTGATCAGCATAAAGCTTTACAGACATATAAGGCCAGCTTTTCATAGGCTGATTGTCCTTTATCAAGACAGTATCCTCATAGTCAATAAAACGCTCAAGATTTACCTTTGATGCTTTGGCTTTGATAATGGCGCGTTTTTCAGGTGAATCTTTCTTATATGTTGCCGTAAGGTTAGAGAAAATATTTTCTGCATTGAAAGCAGCAACGCTGAGATAATTTAGATCTCTCCCCGCAAGCAATTTATCAATATGCAAATTGGTGCGTTTTGATTTTAGCTTTAGATCATTGATGGCAAAGACATTCCCTTCTTTCTGGCCATTTAAGGTAATTATTTTTTTTGCGCCGACAGGATCAATATAGTCAGACTCTGGGATCTTTAGTGATGCTTTTGTCGCATCAATGGTCCCTTTTAAACGCGCAAGATCGCCTCGTTTCAGACCGATAAAGATGTCTGTTTGCATTTTACCAGACAGACTTCCAAGAAGATCAATGCCTAATTTATCTAATATTTTCTCATCCAGACCGCCTTTCATATATATCTCACTATTGAGAGGAGCTGCGTGGCTAAAGGTTTCAGTGAGTTTTCCCGTCACCTTATGCCCTTCTAAAATTGCGCGATATTCTGTCCTGAGAGACTTTTCCGTCAACGACACAGGCCCTTTAAAATTTGTTACCATAAGCATTTTATCGCCAATAGAAAATGCGGCATCTACGACGTCTATATCTCCCTTGAGCGTAATATCCTCAAAGCGCACATTCGATAAAAGTGGAATGCTCATAGCCAACTGACCTGTAAATTGCCCGTTTTTCTCAGGAACATCAAAGCCATTGCTTTTTAAAAGCTTTAAGGGCTCCTGATCCAAGAGAATACTTAGCGTCTTCACTCTTCCATTCAGATCAATCTCAATATCTCCAACAGGCTTATCGGCATGCACATCTGCAATAGAAAATTTTCCTTGCGTGATCTGAATATCCTCAATGACAGCTTCCTGAATATCAAAAGAAAGAGCCTCATTTTTCAGCGATAACTTACCCGAAGCCTGCTTGATCGGAGACATGGGTTTTCTAAAATAAAAATCTCCATTGTGAAAAGATGATGTAATATCGATGTCAGGCATATCCCAATCTGTGTCATAGGTCAGATTGATCTGAGTATCTTTTAGCACAATGGCATTGCCATTTTTTTTAATCCAGCTTCTTGCATTGCCGGGCACTGCAACAGGCCAAAGAGAGATAAGATTATCTTGCGTAATCCCTTCTGCTGATAGTTTTGTCTCTAATGCAAAGTGATTTTTATTCACCTGTTCTACAATTTTGGCAGTGCCTGCAAGCGTCACCCCCGATGTGGAGATATCTAATTTTTTTATATCTAAAGAAGAATGATCTTGCTGCAAATCTGCCAGCATATGGACAGTTTCAAAATCAACAGGATCGGCAAAAAAATTATCAAAATTCACTTTATTTGCCTTACCCGTCACAGCAAGATTGATGATATTTTCGGATATTCTTCTTGCTAGGACAATGCCCTCAAAAGTTCCGATTGCACTTTGTAGAGCATTAATATGCAGAATAGCCTTACGCGTGGCTGGCAGATATTCTGCCGTAACATCCATATGCTCTATATCGTAGCCTGAAACTCTACTATTTTTAGAAATAATATTAAGAGTTGTTTTTTGAAAATCAGTTTTATCATTTTGCTCAAATCTGAATTTAATATCCGCACGCCCTTCAAAACCAAATGGGTTCTCGATAAGCGAGGTCTCTAAATCTTTTAAATCTAACCCAACCGCAAGATTTCCTGTTGCATCACTGTAAATTGTTTCAAAATCTGCATTTTTGCTAAAATATTTTGTTGAAACCAAACCAGAGGCATTTAAACGTAAGCTTTTCTCTTTTTTATCATGTGTCAATCTGATTTTTGCATTTTGAACTTCAATATCCCCTAACATATCATGGTTGATATGTGTTTTCAGTGAGGCTTTAAGGATTATTATCTTTTCTAATGAAGAGAAAATCCCAGTCGAGAATTTTGTATTATATATCTCCTGAAGATTGAGCGTATTTTCTGAAGCTTTATCATCTTCAAACTGACCCTCAAATGAGACAGTTTTTGCCATGGCCAGCCTTGGACGCAACTTAAGAGCCAGTAGTGACCGAAGCCTCAGATGAAAGTCTACATCAGAAAAGACAAGCTTACCCTCTTTTTCTGTAATACTGAGCTTCTCGAGCTGAAGCGAAGGCGTAAACGCAGATTTATCTAATAACTTTAACTGAGCTCCTTCAATATCAAGTGCGAAATGCTCAGATGCCGCAAGTTTTTCGACGGTTTTTTCAGCAAAAGTTAAATCAATTGGCCCTTGCCTGAGGCGTAAAAAAAGTCCGGAAAAACACGCTATAATAATGAGAAAAAAAATGACGACCCATTTTAGCATATGCTGCATCGCCAGATGAGAGGCCTGATGCGATCGGAGATATGCGTTCGGCGCAGGTGAGTCTTTTTTCATTTTTTATCTCAAACAAACATGTTATAGCCAGTATGTGTTTTTATTTTCACAGACATGAAGAGGATCTATGACCGTTACTGTTGGAGACATCGCCCCTGATTTTTCACTTCCCGCCAATGGCGGAGACACCATAACACTCAGTGCATTTAAGGGACAATATGTCGTCTTGTTTTTTTACCCGAAAGATGACACATCTGGATGCACAAAAGAATGTATTGCCTTTTCTGACTATAGAGAAAAATTTGATGCGCTCAACATTAAACTGATTGGTCTTTCGAAAGATTCAGTCAAATCGCATGATAAATTCATTGCAAAACATAATTTAAATATTGACCTCGTTGCCGATGAGGACTGCAAAACACTTGAGGCTTACGGGGCATGGGTTGAAAAATCCATGTATGGCAAGAAATATATGGGTGCGGAGCGCTCGACTTTTATCATTGACCCAGAGGGTAAGATTGCCAAACTTTACCGTAAAGTCAAAGTTCCCGGCCATGTTGAGGCTATTTATGACGATGTACAGGCTTTGGCGTGCGTTTCTGAATAGGCAAGAGGCAAGGTAACGAGGTGTTGTGTGACAAAAATTCTGCTGCTTGAAGTCAACGAGATTTGCCATGATTTGATAGAGCATTTTTCACAGCAGAATCTTATGCCCAATATGGCGAGATTATTTGCAAAATCTCATTATGTAAAAACTTTAGCTGATGCTGAGCCCCCTGCGCTTGAGCCTTGGATACAATGGTATTCTGCTCATACGGGTTTGACATATGCGACACATCAGGTTTTTCGTCTCACAGAAGGCGCGAGAGCCGGCCATAAAGATATCTGGGAGGCTTTGGCTGATAAAGGCTATAAAGTCATGAATTTTGGCTCAATGAATTGCAAGCCCTGTCCAGAGGGGCATTTTTACCTACCCGACCCTTGGAATAAAGAGAAAGCCAATCCTGCCGAGATGCAGATTTTTGCAGATTTTATTGCAAAAAATATTCAGGAATATACAAATGATCGGCCTGTTTTTGGCCCAGAAGATTATCTGAAAATCGTCGCTTTTCTCCTGAAAAATGGCCTGAGATTATGCACCATATGGCAGATATTAAGGCAGCTATTAAGTGAAAAATTGAATGGCCAGAACAGTTACAAGCGCGTTTTTATCCTTAATCGTTTATATTTTGATGTGTTTTCATATCATTTAAAGCGCCGCCGCCCTGATTTTGCAACATTTTTCACTAATTCTGTGGCGCATATTCAGCATGCTTATTGGCGTGATTTCGCGCCTGAAAAATTTGCTTTTACCGGACATGATAAAAGCAAGTCAGAGGCCATGCAGGCAGCCTACACAGATATAGATAAAATGGTTGGCAAGATTATGCAGTTGGCAGAGTCTCTGAATATGCAAATTATTCTGGCATCTGCGCTTTCACAACAGCCATATCTCAAGGAAGAAGATAGTGGTGGGCGGCTATATTATCGCCCGAAAGACGTTGATAAGCTCTTAAAGATTATTGATATCGCGCCTGCAAGCTATGAGCCCGTCATGACGCATCAATATATTCTGCGTTTTAATCAAAAAGAAGATGAAGAGCGCGCGAAAGATATTCTGTCCCAAACAACATTAACAGTTGATGGAAATACATCTATATTACTGCGACATATGGAGTCTGAAGGCGGTTTTCTGTTTGATTGCGCACCGCGTACATTGGTCCCAGACAATGCAACGATTAAAATCAATCAATTTGAGGGCAATTTCTACGATATTTTTTACAAGATTGATGAAGTCAAAAGTGGCTTCCATCACCCTGAGGGCATTTTGTTAATTGATAAGAATTTGCGTCATATCCCTGATGAGGTGGAAGTTTCGATTGAAAGACTTTATCATATTATTGATGAAAATTTTCCAGATTAGCTTTACAGGCAAATTTTTGATACTTTAGATGTTATGGAACGCTATTTCTCATTAAGCTTTCGCCTTTTCAAATGCCCCCATTATGATTAATTAACAAAACAGCAGCAATTACACCTATCAATAGAACACCACAGCAAAATCGACAATATATTGCGCCACCTATTCTTTTATTTACTGCACGGCTTATATAATATGGAAGAGCTGGTGTTGTTCCCAAATCACGAGACAGCGTTGCAACAGGCAAATTATCTTGCATTGGTCCCTCTGAGGACGTTGTAATTGGCAAAGAGTCTATTGCTGCTACCTCAGCAAGGGTTAGAGGTTGCTTTTGGCACGGCCACGACAATTGCGGCCGACGCCCGAAAACAAACCAGCAATTCTGGGATGAGAAAATTGACGCGACGATCGCCCGCGACCGCCGCAAC
>JBCCNR010000124.1:0-5551 GCA_039025725.1 Pseudomonadota bacterium
ATTTTTTAAAATTATGTCATTTCCATTACTATTGACCTTATATATTTGCGTAAAGTACGCTCTGAGGAGGTCAATTTTGGCAAAAGCTGCAATCGCAACTTTCCAACATCTGTCTTGAGCATCTGCATCTTAATCTGAGGGATCTGCGCAGCACCAATAGAAAGACGACGATAGCCTAGCGCCATAAGTGTCATGGCCTCAAGCGGTTTGCTGGCCATCTCACCACATAGAGAGATTGGTATTCCTGCAATTTCAGCTTCGTCATATATAAACTTTAAGAAAGATAAGGCCGTCGGTGACAGTCTATCATAACGTGAAGATGTCCGTGGATTATCTCTGTCAGCTGCAAATAAGAATTGCAAAAGATCATTGCTGCCAACCGAAATAAAATCGCATATACCTTTTAGACGCTGGATACGATATGCAATGGCAGGGACTTCTAGCATAATACCAATCTGAAATGTCGCTGGGAGCGTCACGCCAAGCTTTTTACAACGTTCTAATTCTTTAAATGCCATCTCTCGTGAGGCTTGAACCTCATAGATATCTGAAATCATCGGAAGCATTATATTGAGTGGACGTCCTTCTGACGCATAGATCATTGCACGAATTTGCATACGTAATAGGGCCGGACGGTCCATTGAAATCCGTATGGCTCGAAATCCCATGGCAGGATTATGCTCATAGCGTTGCACACTATCCATCGCAGAGGGTATTTTATCACCACCAATATCAGGCGTTCTGAAATAGATAGGCTTATGACCGACCTTGTCGAAAATATTCTTGAAAAAAGTGACTTGCTCCCGAAAGGAAATATGCCCACTGGACATAAGAAGCTGTAATTCTGTACGGAATAACCCAATACCATCGGCATTAGAGGCCTCCAAATGTGGGATGTCGTAACTTAGGCCAGCATTCATCATCAATTCAGCACGCACACCATCTTTTGAACATGCTGGCACATCACGCATTTGCGCACGCTCGGCCTCAAGTAGGTTCTTGGTTTCTTTGGTTTTTTGGAAAAATTCTATGACATCTTCTGTCGGGTTTAGTCGGATAGCGCCCTTATCAGCATCCATTAAAATAGGTTGGTAATTTTTAACTTTCTGAATAATTGAAGGCACGCGTCCAACCATTGGAATGGAAAGAGAGCGAGCAAGAATTGAAACATGCGCTGTTTGTGAGGCTTCCTCAACGATAATACCGCAGATTTTGCGCAAATCATATTCCAGCAAATCAGCCGGTCCCATTGAACTGGCGATTAAAATTGTTTTGTCTGGTAAATCCTTATGCGATTGAATAGGCTTTCCTGATAAAACACGTAATAAACGGTTTGCAAGATCTTCAAAATCATGATGACGTTCACGCATATAGGGATTATCGAGATTATTTAAATGTGCTTTGGTCTCAGAGCGAATACGATCTACAGCGGCCTCAGCGGTGAGACCCTGCGCCACAGCAGCTGAAAGACGCCGAAACCATCCCTTATCATGGGTAAACATCTTATAGGTTTCCATGATATTTTTGGTATCATTATTCACCAAACCTGAGGCCGCATTCTCAATCAGATGGTCAACAGAATGACGAAGTTGTTCTAGCGCAGCTGCAAGGCGTCTATGCTCTGCGTCAATATCATCAGCAAGAAAGCGCGTAACGCGCACATAAGGTTCATGAATATAAACATTTCCCGAGACCAGCCCTTCATGGATGGAAATTCCCATGATTTTCAGATTTTGAACTGTTTCCTTCGCCAACGAAACATCTTGCTTTCCCAATAACATGGCTGATAAAAAAAGTGCAACAGTCTCAAGCAGCTCGATATCTTCGTCAGAATATGCACGCTGCATGATATTCTGGACAGCTAGGACTCCGATGACTTCGCCCTCTTTGAGTAGGGGAACACCAGCCATAGCGCGAAAAATATCCTCGTTAGTTTCAGGTTTATAAGAGAAAATATCATGCGTTGGCGCATTGCTCAGCCTTATAGGCTCTTGTGTTTGTGCAATATGCCCGATAACGCCCTCGCCGATTTTCAATGTCGTTTGATGCACGGCCATACGGCTTAGCCCTTGCGTGGCATAGAGCTCCAGTACATCATCTTGCCTCAAAACATAGAGAGAACAGACATCTGTCACCATATACTCGCTGATAAGACGCACGATAATATCCATCTGATCCTGACCAGATGCTGGAACAGAGAGAATCTCACGCAAATGGCGCAGAAAGGTAAATGGCTTTGTTTTGGGTTCTGTTGACATAGTTTTGCGTTCTTTTTTAACTTCTTATAGTCACAAACTCTCTTTTTCAATGTTTGTTTTGTCCATTAACATTGCGTTAACCATCCCACTGTAATTTGGACGATAAGAAAAAATTCTTATCGGAGAGTCATAATGACCAACCAAGCCCCGTGGAGCATCAAAGGTGTCGATGCGAAAACACGTCAGGAAATGAAAAAAATTGCTCAGGAAACGGGAATGACTCTGGGTGAGTTGCTGGCGCAGCTTCTCTCTCGGCAGGATGGTCAATTGGATATCAGCCATGATGAAACACAAACAAATAGTCAGCCCGAGACATCATCTAACGATGCACAAGAAGATATGTTTGCGCACCTTCCAATTGCTCAGAATGACACGAAAGAGAAAAAAGAAGAGACAGAATCCCAAGATCTCCCCAAAGAAGACATGACTGATAAGGCTGATGCTAAAAAAGTAGAAGCGCCTAAATTCACAGCCAATAAGCCTGTCAAAAAGCCAGCACGCAAAGCACCTTCTGCGAAATCGACCGCAAAAAAGCCTACACGTAAAAAGACGGTTTCAAAAGCACAAACAAAATCCTCCCAAGCCTCTCAACCTACAACCAAACCTAAAGAAAGCGGTAAATCTGTTTTCGAGACTCTCCTTGGACGTCCATCTATTGTTGGGTCAAGATCATCTTTAAGCAAAACAACATCTGAAATTTCTGTGCATCAGATGGCAAAAGATTCGCTTGAAGAGATGGTTATTGAGGGACGCGATCTTAGAAGCGCCTTAAGAGCACATACAAAAGAGCTCTCTAAAGAAATCAGAAAAGATGTTGAGGCTTCTATCAGCCATCAGCTTTTGGATATTCGTGATGCTTTGGCATCGATATCTCAAAGAAGTTCTCAGCAGCAGCCAATTGGCGGGACAGGAGAGAATTTAGAAGATACAAGATCTTTGATCAGTGAAACTGTTAGTCAGCATATTAGTGCGTTAAAAGACTATGTTGACCAGCGCACAGATATGCAAAATCAAACTGATCCTCAGATGATGACCAGCATGATGGAGAAAATCGGCAATGATTTGATGGCATCTTTTGAGAATAAACTGAATGGTTTTATGTCTCATATGATGGCTGGACAGGGCGGTGCACAAGGTCTGGATCCTGAAAATGCAGCTATTTTAAGTGATAATATTCAGCAAGTCGTCAATAGGCTTGTGACACTTGAACAAACATGTCAGAATCTTCAGGCTCCGGTTTATAATGTCGATAATCCTGAGGATGCTCAGAAATTTATCCAAATTCAACAAGAGATCAGTCACTTTATCCATGATATGCCACAACGCATTAAGGATGTTCTTGAGTCTGATCTTGATATGCATGGCATTAAAAACTCCCTCTCTACTCTTGCCAATCGTATTGAGGTCGTTGAAGGCTTTACCCAAAATCTACCTGATATGGCTCCGGCACAGCAAAGACAGCCTTCCATGCAAGCGCCTGCGCAACCCGCACCGCAGGCTGTTACAAATACCCAAATGCAATTTGATGAAGATGAATTTGACACGGTAACATCATCAAACATACCATCAAGTCAGGCCCCTCAGCAACCCGCACCGCAAAGACATGCACAACCAGAGGCCAATGCACATCCTCCGCAATCTGAACAATTTGATGATGGAGAATTCGAAGAAGTTGTGCAAGAAAATCCACAAAATAATTTCCAATCATCTCAGCACCCTCCGCAAGCAAACCAAGAAGAATATTATGACGATGTTTATGATGATATTCCCGGTGAGGAGTTTGACAATGTCAGCCTACAGGACTTAGATGAGTGGGACAGTGAATATGAAAATTCAGACGAGCTAGGCTTTGATCAAGAGGATCTCGATGGGGCTCCGTATGATCTTGATGGAGCGCACCCTCAAAGTTCCGCGGCTCAAAAAAAAAGTCCTTCTGGAATAGATATACGCAGTTTTGATCACCAAACTATGCTAAATCGCACCAAAAAAAATGCGATGCAGCAGCTTCATCAGCGCAACTATAATCAATTTGTCTCTGATAATGAACAAAGCACTGTTGCGAAAATTCTGAGTAACTTTCAACCTGGCGACAATAAGAAAAATGCGCTTATTGTCGGTGGTGTTGTCTTAACCATCTGTGCAATTTTGGTCGTGCTGTTGACAGTTTAGAAGTAAGTAAGACTATAAGAAAAAAATTACCAGTCACCTGTTGTTGGATTAAAGGTAACTTTTCTTTTGGATATACGAGCGTTAGGGAAGTTATCGTAAGCTTTTTTAACTGATGACGGGAGTGGTATTTCTTGTTTAATAAATTCTAAGTCAAGCTTAGTTAACAAGTTAAAGTCATTGTAAGATTGTGTCTGACCTTTTCCAAATTTGGCTATAATATGGTCGACTGCGTTTGCTATAAGATGCTCGTTATTCCGTACTGCATTCACAAAATCGTCACCATTGAGTTCAGTAATAGGCTTTTGGAGCGTCTCATTTTGTTTCCGGAGCACCTCTTTTTTCTTAATTGTATTTAAAAGCTTGGTTATTGATTCTGGTAATTTTTGACGCTCTTTAAGCATTTTTGCAAGTTTAACGACCATTCCGATAATTGTTGAATTGTTAGTTGATGGAGGGGTATCTATAACACTTGTGGGGTCAGGATTTTCTTCTGGTATTGCAGCTAATATTGCACCAAGAACAGCATTTTCATTTACTCTTAGAAATTGATCAAGCTCTGCTCCTTTGAGATTAAGGACGGATTCGGCGATGTCTTCGGGTTCTGGAGAAGTAGCGGCTACTCTAAGCATGTCATACAATTCAACAAACTTCTTGGCCTCTAATAATGTTACTTGATCTTCAGTTGTACTTTTATCACCGGATGTTTGAGAGGGGTCTTTTTGTTCAGGTTTATCATACTCAGTCGTTGTGGTCGCTTTGTTTTCTTTTACCTTATTGCCGCTAGTGCTTGATAGCAATTTATTCACAGCACCTTCAGGAATTTGTGAAGTTATCTTTGCAATATAACTTAAATACTTTAGAATTGTAACCTCATTACGATTTTCTACAACCTCTCCACCAACTGTTGTTGTGATTTTGCGGGTGTCATTTACAACAGGGGGGGCACCAGTTCCTATTTGTTTTAGCGCTTTTTGTGCCAATTTATACCCATCGGTCCTACCTCTAAGGACTGGAGCTCCTATTACCCTCTTTGCTACTGCACCAGCCTGTGGAGCATATCCAGCCAGGACGGATAAAAACCTATTAATCCCTGTAACCATAATTATATCCTTTTATTATCTATA
>JBCCNR010000125.1:0-5539 GCA_039025725.1 Pseudomonadota bacterium
ACCCCTTCCCTAACGATGAATGTCATTGTCGGGCAAAAAAAGCGCAAAACGCCTGTTTTTTCAGACGAGATCTCATATATAGCCTTCAATCCCTATTGGCATGTGCCGCATAAGATTGCACGTGAAGATATTTTACCGCGCGTAAAAAATAATCCATCTTACCTTGCGCGAAACAATTATGAAGTTCTTAGTGGGAATAAGATCATTGCACCGCACTCCATCGATTGGCAAGATATGTCAAAATATCACATGCCCTATCGCTTTCGGCAAAAACCCGGAAAATTCAATTCTCTTGGGTCTGTGAAATTTATGTTTCCGAATAAATTTGCGGTTTATTTGCATGATACTCCGAAAAAATCACTTTTTAGATATTCTGATCGCTCACAAAGTTCAGGCTGTATCAGAGTTTCTGAGCCGGCTCTATTGGCATATCAGCTCTTAGAAGGACAAAAATCAGAGAAAGATATTAATAAAATCTGGGCTGCACGTAAGACACGTCATGTCTCTTTAAATGCTTCCGTGCCAATTTCTCTGGAGTATTTTACGGCTTTGCCTGCCCAAAATGGAGTCATTCATTATAGTCCAGATATTTATGATTATGATAAAGCCCTTTTTCGGGATATCAATTTGGCCTCAGAGCGCCTTATGTCTGGTCAGAAAGATATATAATCTTCTTGCCAAAGGCGAAAGAGTCATTTAATGACAGGCTCATCATATGGTGGTGCTATGTTAAAGAAATTCATTTTTCTGACCTTGGGGTTGGTCGTCATTTATTATGCGTTGGAAAGTGAATTTGCTGTATCATCAGTGCAGCCATCACATGATTTAGAAAAACGTATTCGTGTTGTTGGCTCATCCACTGTTTTTCCTTTTTCAGCCATTGCTGCCGAATATTTTGGTAAAAAGACTGGACATAAAACACCTATCATCGAGGCAACTGGAACGGGCGGAGGCATGCAGGCTTTTTGTGCAGGCATAGGTGAGGCTACTCCTGATATGTCCAATGCATCGCGCCGCATAAAAGCCTCTGAGGTTAAAAAATGTCAGGCGCATGGCGTGACAGATATTCTGGAAATTCCACTTGGTTTTGACGGGCTTGTGATTGCTGGTGCAAGGCAAAAAGATGGCATCAGATTAAACCTTACAAAAGAGAAGATTTTCCGAGCTTTGGCACCGCGCTTGCCAGTTGATGGCGTTCTTGTTCCGAACCCAAATAAAAGCTGGAAAGATATTGACCCATCTTTGCCCGATAGAGAAATTAAAGTACTCGGCCCGCCGCCAACATCTGGCACAAGAGATTCTTTTGCAGAAATGGTTCTTGAAGAAGGATGCAAGTCTATTCCCGGTGCAAGAGCGCTCGGGTTACATAAAAAAGCATGTCATGCCATTCGCGAGGATGGGCATTGGCAAGATATGGGTGAGAATGACAATCTGATCGTGCAAAAAGTCAATGCTGACCCAGATAATATCGGCATATTTGGCTTTGCTTATTATAATGAAAATAAAAACCTTTTACGCGCAGCCAATATTCATGATGTTGCTCCGACTTTTGAGACTATAAAAAATAAAGATTATGCGATTGCACGCCCGCTTTTTGTCTATGTCAAAAGAGAGCATTTTGCACTTAAACCGAGTTTGAAATATTTTGCATATGAGTTTCTCAGCAATGATGCTGCCGGAGATTTTGGATATCTCGCAGATCGTGGACTTGTTCCCCTGACCGCAGAGGAACGTGGTAAAGTTCGAAAATCTTTGGAATTATAATTTCAGGGATAGATATGTTTGAAATTATATTCTGCTTTATGACTGCATTTCTCTCCGGAGCGATCATATATGGCATCGTGCAGAAAAAAAGATATAAAGGACAAGCCTTTCCATGCACATCATTGCAATATGGGCTTTTTTCAGGGTTGCTCGCAACGCTATTTTCCATAGCCGGACTTATCCTTTATGCTGCGCTTTCATCAGATTTCTCTCCGAATAACGAAGATATTGCATTTTTCTATGCAGCTTTGTTGTGTGGTTCTGTATTTTGCAGTGCGCTTTTTACACCTTTGACTTATAATGTCAGACTGCTGAATGAAGGTCTTTTTAGATTTGTAATTTTTATTGCTGCCTCATTTGCTTTTTTTGTCACGATAGGTATTATCCTCTCTCTCGTCACAGAGACCTTTCTTTTCTTCGAGAAATACCCTTTCTATGATTTTGTTTTTGGTCTGGAATGGTCGCCACAAATTGCCCTAAGAGAAGATCAACAAGGCGCGTCTGGAAAATTTGGTATGATACCACTTTTAACAGGAACGCTTCTTATAACATCTATTGCGCTGACTGTTGCTATACCGCTCGGTCTTGGCTCGGCCTTATATTTATGTGAATTTGCACATTCCGCAACGCGCAGGAAAATCAAACCAATACTCGAAATTCTCGCTGGCATACCAACCGTGGTCTATGGCTTTTTCGCGGCTATCACAGTTGCTCCCTTTATAAAAAATATCGGCACAGATTTGGGACTTTATGTCTCTTCGGAAAGTGCACTAGCTGCTGGCCTCGTGATGGGGATTATGATTGTCCCATATATTTCATCTTTGTCAGATGATGTCATCCATGCCGTACCACAAGCTTTGCGTGATGGGTCATCCGCTTTAGGGGCCACACAGATGGAAACGGCCTTAAAAATAGTGCTTCCAACAGCATTTCCGGGCATAGTAAGCGCCTTTGTATTGGGATTTAGCCGCGCTATCGGCGAAACTATGATCGTGCTGATGGCTGCTGGCCTTGCCGGACGCATGAGCTTTAATCCGCTTGAATCGGTGACAACTTTTACTGTTCAGATTGGAACTTTGCTAACAGGCGATCAGGAATTTGACAGCGTTAAAACACTTTCAGCTTTTGCGCTTGGATCGGCTCTTTTTGTGACAACACTTATATTAAATATTTTCGCAGTCAGAATGATACGCAAATATAGAGAAAAATATGCCTGACATTCAAGAGACTTTTACCCTCCCAAATGGCAGACGCCGCTATCTTAAACAAGCGATATTTCGCTTTTTAACATGGGGCGCAGTCATATTATGTATCGCCTTTCTAATATTACTATTAGGTCGCATGATTGTGCAAGGTGTGCATTCTTTTTATCATTATCAGATCATTCTGCCTGTGCATATTGATATGACAAAAACAGACATAAAAGATCCTTATTCTCCTTCGCAGATGGATTTGAAAATCGCCTCCTATAGCCCCCTGATACAAGATGCTCTTATAACGAAAGTCTCCTCAGCGCGAAGCTATACAGATAAGAAGCAAATTTTTAAATTTGTCAGTCCGGAAGCTGCTTTTCAACTGCGTGATTATGTTTTAGATAATGCGCAAAATATTGGCACAATTGAGCGCTTTGCTTTTGATGTTGCCTCAGATGTTGAAAGCTATATCAAATATTATAGAGATGACTTACAGACATATAATTTTGAAAATAGAGAGCTCAAAACCTTGCTTGAGCACCCAGCGACAAATTTACAGAAAGGATATGGCGTATTTATAACAAAAGGGAGTTTTCGGAAATTTATACCGGAAATGCCATGTCAGAAGGAGAAAAAAGCTGATAAAGATGTGATTATGTGTGACATAGGAATGACTGATAAGACTTTCTTTATTCGTGTCTCTCAGGCTTATGCAAAAGTGAATAAAATCATTTTCACCAAAGAGGGGCTGGAAACTATTTACACAACACTCATGACTCCTTTTGAGGCAGCTTTGGTCAATGAGATTAAAAACTGGTCTATTTTAAAATATGATATCCCCGAGGCACGCCGAAAATTAGGAGATTTGTCGCTGGTGACAGTTGAGAAATTTTTGCATGATGGGACTTTGCGCAGCAAATTGCCCAATATTCCTTTTTTCACGAATGCTGATAGTCGCAATGCAGAGCAAGCTGGTATCGCAGGTGCTTTTATAGGGTCTGTTATGACACTTATTGTTTGCCTGATCTGTGCGTTGCCGGTTGGTGTTGCTGCGGCGGTTTATCTTGAAGAATTTGCGCCCCAAAATGCTCTGACTGAATTTTTTGAGGTCAATATCAACAATCTTGCATCAGTGCCATCAATTATTTATGGTCTTTTGGGTCTTGCGCTTTTGCTGAATTTTTTTGAGTTACCGCGCTCTTCGCCCCTTGTCGGCGGAATTGTTCTGGGCATAATGAGTCTGCCTGTGATGATTATCTCCACGCGCACAGCTTTAAGAACAGTGCCTAACGCCACAAGAGATGCAGCCCTTGCATTGGGGGCAACGAAAGTACAAACTTTTTTTGATCATACTTTACCGGCCTCTATTCCCGGGATCATGACGGGAGCCGTTTTGTCGCTGTCACGCGCTATCGGCGAGACTGCGCCGCTTTTATTGATTGGTATGGTGGCATTTATTTCTGATATACCGCAAAATATCGCTGATACAGCAACGGTCTTGCCCGTACAAATCTTTCTTTGGACAGAAAACCCTGAAATTGGCTATATTGAGCGCACTGCTGCAACGATTATTGTTTTATTATTTTTAATGGTGGCTTTAAATGGCTGTGCAATCTATTTGCGGAACAAATTTGAACAGAAATATTAATATGAAACAAGATATTAAGATATCAGCGCAAGATGTAAATGTTTATTATGGTGAAAAACATGCGCTCCATCATATTAGCATTGATATTCCTGCGAAATCTGTGACGGCTTTGATTGGCCCTTCTGGGTGTGGCAAGTCAAGCTTTCTGCGGTGTCTGAACAGAATGAATGACACCATTACAAAATGCCGCGTAACTGGTAAAATTATTGTTGCAGATACCGATGTTAATAGTTCCAAAATAGATCCTGTGGCTGTGCGACGCAAGATCGGCATGGTTTTTCAAAAGCCAAATCCCTTTCCTAAATCCGTTTATGACAATGTGGCTTATGGTCCGCGTATTCATTCCATGACCCGAAATAAAAAAGAATTAGATGCGATCATCGAAGATAGTCTTTCGAAAGCCGGCCTTTGGAATGAGGTCAAAAACAATTTAAAACAAATTGCAACAACATTATCAGGCGGACAACAACAGAGATTATGTATTGCTCGCACGATTGCTATTAAGCCAGATATTATTCTGATGGATGAACCCTGCTCAGCACTTGATCCGATTGCAACCGCCAAAATTGAAGAACTGATCTCACAGTTAAAAGATCACTATACGGTTGTCATCGTAACGCATTCTATGTCACAAGCCCAGCGTTTGGCTGATCATACAGCTTTTTTTCACATGGGAGATTTGATTGAATTTGACAAAACTGAAAATATATTCAACTCTCCGAAGCATAATAAAACAAAAGATTACATCTCCGGCCGTTATGGCTAGGGTGTGTGGAAAAAATTTTAAACATGTCTAAATATAATGAACCTGATTTTAAAACAGCATTGATACAACTCTCTGCGACCGTAGCCGGCATGGTAGGCTATATTGAAGAGCAGCTGGTGTTAATCGTTGAGGGCTTCATTGAAAATAACCCACAAAAAATCGCAGAAG
>JBCCNR010000126.1:0-5498 GCA_039025725.1 Pseudomonadota bacterium
AAAAAATATTGATCTTTTTCTATTTTTTTAATATTATAGACATAATATTAAATAGGAAAAAATATGGTTTCAGTAAGTGCAGAGGGACAGAGGGGTGTGAGAGGCTATGTCGGTTCTTGCATAAATAGAGTGTGTCCTTCGATTGGGAAAAAAGTACAAAATAAATGGAAAAGTCTACCAAGCACAGGAGATAATCTTTCTTACGTAAAAAATTATCTATCTGAATCCTCAGTTGCAAAAAAAGTACGAGAGAAATGGCAAAGCACCCCAAGCACGAAACAAAAAATAGATGAAATAATAAAATGGATGAACGCTAAAAACCACCGCTGGAATAATGTAGCAACAGCGGTAAGTTTCGCTACATTAGTTGGTCTTGCGTGTTATTTTCATAAAAATACTCACAATCATGACAATAGATTTGAACAAGCTGGTGCATGGGGGGATCCATTCACCAATGCTTCAATGCTGTTGAACAATGAAGGAGATACAGAAGATTTCCTTACGGGAAGTTTTACTCCGACGACTATTTTTTCAATTATATTTGTATTATTAGTTCCTCCATTTACTAAAATTGCAGAGAAAAACCCAAAAAGGACAGTACCTTTAGGGGTGGGTGTAGGAGCTTTAGGCTTTATTGGAACTAGTATCGCAAAGCTTATCGCAAAACCTTTAATATCACGTATAAAACAATATTTCTCGGAAGAGGACACCAAACAAGCTAATTCTGACGCTTCTTTTGAAGATGGCAGGAATTCGCCAAATACAAATACTCCTCAAGCTGAAGTGCCTGATCTAATCTCTGACAAGGATAAAATCATTAAAGAGATTTCACGTAGAAAGAAAGTTGCAGGCATGGGCGGATTGGCGGCAGCATTGATGAAATTATCTTTAGCATATATGACACCGGATGTCGCACAAAGACTTGGACTTATCTCAAGTGTTGTCAATACATTAATACAAATAATTTTAGATAGAATAGAATATAATAAAAAGCAAAATAAGGCTAAAGGAGAAGGTAGCCACGAAGCTGAAGATAGATCGGAGGCAACAGGAGATGAAAAAACCAACAATAATGGTCATACGGAACCAAGATCACTTGAAGAGACTTTAATAGAGACTCTTGGTCATGATCCAAAAGATAGAGTTGAAATAACCATTGAGGGGTTATTTTCTGGGCTGCTCGCTATTGGTACAACTTTAGGTCTGGAATACAGCCTTAAACACATTCCTATAACATTACCTCCATTTGCAAAGCCATTAATTGCAGGCATTCCAAGCGGTTTGGCAACAGCTTACGCACTAAAAAAAATTACAAAGTTGATGGAATCTATCATTGCCCCCAACTACTCACGCAAAGAGGCTGTTAAAGATAATATGAAATGGGCTTATCAAAAACTGTTTGGGAGAAAACCTGATCAAAGCCCTCAACAGGAAGCGGGAGAAACTGATCCAGATGACAGGGAAACTTAATTAACACTACAAACAAATTCTATAGCTGATTGACTTTACAAAAGTCTATTAGCTATCCATAAAGTCACTGATGTGGCTTTATGGCGCAAGCGATAGCGTGACGTTCTCACTACAAAATAGTCCCTATTTTGTAGTCAATTAAATATAGTCACTAAAGCTATAATTGTGATAATATTAATTTTCAGAATCAGTTTATCACGTCTCAAAATAATTTATGCAAAATAATGCTCCGATTGTAAAATTTGAAAATGTCTGCCTCAGCTATCCGGGGGTTCCGACGGTTTTCTCTGATGTGTCTTTTCGTTTGACCTCTGGTTCATTTACTTTTCTCACTGGCGCATCTGGTGCGGGCAAGACCTCTCTGATGAAACTGATTTACCTTGCGCTTAAGCCAACTAATGGCAATATCTCATTATTCGGATATGATATTGACCAGCTGGCAGCCGAGCATCATCCAATGATCCGCCGCCGCATTGGTATTGTGCTACAGGAATTTGATCTGATTGATCATTTAAGTGTGTTTGAAAATGTTGCATTGCCGTTGCGTATTCGTGGTTTAAAGATAAAAGAATATACGCGCGACATCATTGAGCTTTTGGACTGGGTGGGCTTAGGCCATCGTGTTGACGCGGAGCCGGCGGTCTTATCAGGCGGGGAAAAGCAGCGTGTTTGTATCGCACGCGCGGTGATAACACGGCCAGATCTTATCCTTGCCGATGAGCCAACAGGAAATGTAGACCCTGAAATGGCGGAAAGGTTATTGCGTCTTTTTGCAGAGCTCAACAAACTTGGGGCAACGATACTGATTGCGACACATGATTATTCTCTTATGAAACGCTTTAAAGCCAATATTTTAAAGCTCTCTGAGGGCAGCTTATGGGGCATCCCATCAGATCGCTTTGACAATGAAAAGGGGCCTCTCCATCCAGAAAATATGGACATCATGCCTGATCACCTATTACCCGAAGATGGTAATTATAATGAACATCATGGCGCAACCTTATCCGTCAAAAATGTAGAAATTGTCGAATGAGATAAATATGCAGCTGAAATCTTACTCCGAGCTCAAATCATCGGGCGCATCGCTTGATCATATCTTTCCTGAAAGCTCTGAACGCAAGAAGATGACTTTGGTTTTCGCATGTTTATCTTGCCTTATTTGTCTTATGATGATGACAATCGCCTCTGGGTTGCAGGCCGGAACGCATTGGGGAAAGGCATTTGAAAGAAATTATGTCTTAGAGCTTAGATCTATTCCAGAAATCTCTGCCGCAGATCAGCTTGATGCTGCTATGCTGGTATTGCAAAATGATAAAAATATTGCAAGGGTTAACATCGTTATGGGAGAAGAGCTACAAGACCTTATGTCACCCTGGCTTGGGGATGGGTTGAATATTGAAAGTTTGCCCATATCACAGTTGATTGAAATTGAAATGAAACCGGGTGAGGTTAAAAAAAACCTAGCAGCGCTCAAAAGTGATCTTATTCGTATTCCCGGCACCGCCATTGAGGCTTACCATGAAGCAAAGGCGGAATATAAGGCTGCCGGCACGACCATAAGGTTTATTTCCTCAATTTCGGCCATTATATTGATTATAATTGTTGCAACTGTAACAATGGCTTCGGTTGAATCTGGTGTTTTAGATAATAAAAAAATTGTCAGTATTATGCGTCTGATTGGTACGGAAAATAAATTAATTTCACGCTTATTTGTCCGAAAGATTCTTATTCATGCCATTAAGGGCGCATTGATTGGCATGATCGGCGCTACGGCACTGGTTGCATTGGTTTCATTGGTTTGTGTTCTTGATGGGCTTGCATCGACTTTTATTTTTTCTCAATTTATTCCTGGCATTGAGGCTGCGTTTTTGGTTTTATGTGTGCCTGTGACAATCGTTTTGGTTGGTGTTTTCTCAGGAAAGCGTACAATGAATAATATGCTTAAATCTTTTATTTGATAAAATTATGCTACAAGATTTTACAGAATTTGGCTGGGAGCAGAATGAGAAATACTTAAAAAAAGAGTTCATTTTTCCTGATTTTAAAAGCGCTATTTTTTTTGTAATGGCTGTCGCGCATGTCGCAGAGGCCTTAAATCATCATCCAAACTGGACGAACATATATAATAAAATCGTGGTAGAACTCACGACACATGACGCAAATGGCGTAACAGAAAAAGATTACTTTCTAGCGAATGAAATGGACAGGCTTTTTGAGATGTATCGCAAAAAATAAGTGTTTTTAAAAGACTTTATGTATGAATCAGATTATAGTTTAGTTGCTGCGATGCAAAAAATTCTGGCAATTTCTTAAGAAATCTGCTGATATAATCATCGCGTTTGTTGACAAAACGTAAACCATTATAAAATATAACATCAATATAAAGATATAGGGGGTGTTAATGGCTCTGATGAATCAAGCTCACAACCAGAATCAAAATAGTTCGCAACAGGAAAAAGATATGAATGATAATAAAGTTGCTGTAATTCAGTTGCCGGACGGCTCCTCATATGAATTACCGATTTTATCGGGAACCGTTGGTGCTGATGTCATTGACATACGGACGCTCTATGCAAATACAGGGCATTTTACTTATGATCCGGGTTTTACCTCTACAGCGGCTTGCTCATCTAACATAACTTATATTGATGGGTTTAACGGTATACTTCTCTATCGCGGATACCCGATTGAGCAACTTGCTGAACATTCAACCTTTCTTGAAACAGCATATTTGCTCTTAAATTCAGAGCTTCCTAATAAGCAGCAAAAAGAAGAATTTGAGAACAACATCACTTATCACACAATGCTCCATGAGCAAATGATGAACTTCTTAAGCAGCTTTCGTCGTGATGCCCATCCGATGGCGATTATGACGGGTGCTGTTGGTGCGCTTTCGGCCTTCTATCATGACTCGACTGACATTCGTGATCCGCAGCAGCGTGACATTGCAACCCATCGTATGATTGCAAAAATACCAACTATTGCTGCTCTTGCTTATAAATATGCGATTGGCCAGCCTTTCATTTATCCTAAAAATGGCTTGGGATATACAGAAAATTTCCTTCGTATGTGTTTTGCTGTACCAGCAGAAGAATATATTCCTAACCCTGTGATCGCCAGAGCCCTCGATATTATATTTATCTTACATGCTGACCATGAGCAAAATGCGTCAACATCAACTGTGCGGCTTGCATCATCTTCTCTTGCTAATCCGTTTGCTTGTATTGCGGCTGGGACAGCATGCCTTTGGGGGCCGGCCCATGGGGGGGCAAATGAAGCTGCATTGAATATGCTTGAAATGATCGGAACGCCTGATCGTATAGCTGAATTTATTGCCCGTGCAAAAGATAAAGATGATCCATTCCGTTTGATGGGCTTTGGTCACCGTGTATATAAAAATTATGATCCGCGGGCCAAGGTGATGCAACAGCAATGTGATGCTGTTTTATCTGAGCTTGGCATTGAAAACGATCCTGTGCTTCAAGTCGCTAAGGAATTAGAGCGCATTGCTTTAACAGATGATTATTTCATTGAGAAGAAGCTTTATCCTAATATTGATTTTTATTCAGGTATTATCTTAAAAGCGATTGGCTTTCCGAAATCGATGTTTACGGCTTTATTTGCTTTGGCGAGAACAACTGGCTGGATTGCTCAATGGAAAGAGATGTATGATGATCCTGCATTAAGAATTGGTCGTCCGCGCCAGCTTTACACAGGTCCTGCATCTCGTGATTATGTTCCTGTGCGTGATAGGGCTTAGATAATGGTTTATCAGTCATTAATATACTAACACCCCGAACTGTGGATAAGGAAAAACCACATTTTACAATGATTAACAATTTAAAACCTAGTCACCCAGAGGGTGTATAGCACCCGTGGCAATCTATTAACCCGAACTATGGATAAGGAAATGAATAATATGCATCAATTAACATCTAATTTTCTTGGTTAAATTTTATAGAAAATACAAAAAACTGCTCTAGGATTTGGTATTTATCATAAGATTTTAAATTGTTAATCGTTGTAAA
>JBCCNR010000127.1:0-5493 GCA_039025725.1 Pseudomonadota bacterium
GTTTTTCACTCATGAGATTTCCTTTCATCTTTTTCAAACAAAAGTTATCTCTCCATCTTGCCCTATTCAACTCTTTTCTAAATTCTAAATCCGTTGCACTTCGATCTTGAAACGGGGAGCTTTGCCGTACTCCCTTAGAGGCTGTCCAACGAGGTTAACAAAGAAAAAATTGCTTCTATTTGTTTTTAATATTGCAAGCTGTAGAGAAATTTAATATGTAATGGATCCCCCTATGTCTAATAATATTCGATAATTATGATAAGATTTATCTTAATAGTTTCAATCTCTGTTCTTAACATCTTTTTATACCTTCCCTCATACGCAGCAGCACCATTTGGCTTTGAAATTGGTCACGCAAAATATGATTATATTGTGAATGATAATTTCTCAAAACGTGTGCAATTTCGTGATACTCAGATGAACCCCTACACGGGTGGTAAAGTCCTCGTCTCGCAAACGCCTCATCATTCCGATATTCAGGGCCTCAGTTCGCTTAAGCTTATCTTTGACCATCAGGACCGTCTTGCAGCAGTCTTTATGCGCATTCAAAAAGCAGGCAGCCTACCGCAAAGCGGTGAATATGCAGGCTTTTTTGGTGTTTATGGTATGCTTATGGAAAAATATAAAATGAAAGCCAAAGATTTTGATGCAAATAAGAAATCTATGCGCGCAGCATTTCAATCTGGCGAGGTCTATATCGATATGCGCGCAGAACAAGAAAGCAATGATTTTGACTTAAGATATATGTCGCAAAATTATCTGAAGAGCAAAAAACAATTTCACAATAATCCCGGCTACATTCTGCTTGGGCGCAAAACAAAGAATAATGTTTTCTAGGCGACTTGTACTCGCGCCAGATTCCGCTTCATTAATTTTTGTAAGCCTTTACGCACCTCAGGCACTGGAAGCTCGTGCATGAGATCAAGAGTCTGCTGAAAATGGTGCATAGGCATGAGATGCTTCTCGGGAGGAAATTGCCTATAGAGTTCATTTCGCCAGTGCTTTATCTCATCATTGTATGATTTGATGATTTTCATATCCGTCGGGGGCTGATTCACCATATCATGCAAATGTATAAAATCATTATAAGAACGGATTGTTGTTTTTTTATGCTTATCAGCATCATTCAATTGGTAAATGACTGAGATTTCAAAATTTGGATATTTATCATATAATTTTTTCATCGCAGCTTTCATACGCACATCAAACCCTTTTACGGGGTCATCATATTGCTTTGCTAGAATGACTCTGCGGTCGGTTGAATTTGGCGGCGCAGACAGAAACCGACGAATTGAGCGCAGTTTCGCAACATGTGTTGGCACCATAATCAGATTCATTTTAGGGTCATAATCTGCTTTTTTTGCTTTATCAACATGCTCAATAAGATTTGTCACAGTCGAATGAAGAACATCATAGCGCTTTTCCATAAGTCCATCGATCAAATCACGATCAACATAGCGATCAATCCCCTCTGAGACTCGAATGCCCCTACCCCATTTGGTTGGATTATGCCGCATAGCATATTCTAAACGAGGATATAACATCACCAGATCATCTCTTTCGACCATGACGATATTCGGATCATTCGCAAGTATTTTACGCATAGCAGTCGATTTGCCAGAAGCAGGATTGGCAACAACAACGTGAAAAACAGGCCGGCGTCCTTTGATAGGTTTCTTACCTTTTGTAATTGTATCGTAATAAGTCCTCTTCATCTCTAAATTTTGCCAAAGAGGAAGAGGCGTAAATGTTCTTTTTAAAGGAAAAGGATCAACGCGCCGTTTCTCTTGCTTAGGAGGAGCAGAAGATGGATTTAAATAACTTTCAAAAGAAGATGCAACCTGCACCGATGACAACATACAACACCAAAAGATAATATCAAGACATTGTATATTTTTTTAATAATTTTGTAAACAATTTATTTTAGCTGACAATTTTTTGCAATCGTCCAATAATATCGATAAATTCATTGAAATCATTAAAATCTTGTTTCAAAAAATTCTTCATAATATCGATCTTCTGTACAGCTTCATCGGCAACCGGGTCTGTCCCTTGCTGATATTCCCCAACTTGCAGAAGCATTTCAATATCATCATATTTTGCCAGTAATGTTCTGAATTTATTGGCGAATTTCTGATGCTCTTTGGAAGTCACAGCATTCATCAAACGTGATTTACTCTCAAGAACGTTAATAGCCGGATAATGCCCAGCATTTCCAAGCTTCGCATCCAGCAAAATATGCCCATCTAAAATCGATTTACTCTCCTCAGCGATAGGATCTGATTTAAAGTCTCCTTCGGCCAGAACTGTATAAAAAGCCGTAATAGTCCCTATTTTTGCAGGCCCGGCTCGCTCCATGAGCTTTGGCAACATCGCATAAACTGACGGAGGATACCCACCTCGCGTAGGTGGCTCACCCGCAGCAAGACCAATTTCACGCAAAGCGCGTGCATAACGCGTCACAGAATCTATAAATAATATGACATTTAAACCCTGATCCCGGAAATATTCCGCAAAAGTCGTTGCCACCTCGGCAGCTTTTAAACGCTCAATCGAAGGTCTGTCAGACGTCGATGCCACCATAATTGACTTTGACATACCCTCTTCGCCCAAAGTATGCTCAACAAATTCACGGACTTCCCTGCCCCGCTCACCAATCATGCCAAAAACAAAAACATCCGCTTTCGCACCCTTAACCATCATCGCCATAAGCGAAGACTTTCCACACCCTGCCATTCCAAAAATACCAATTCTCTGGCCCAAACCCGTTGTCAAAAGCGAATCGATAGAGCGTATGCCAACCGGCATAGGATGTTCAATAATCGCGCGCTCCATTGGATCAGGCGAAGGCGCAACAACCGGATAATGCGATGTCAAAAGCGGATCTTTCGGAGTTTTCAAAGAAATCGGATTGCCCATACCATCAAACACTCCGCCGATGGCCCATGGTCCAACCTCCAGCATCATTGGGCTTCCAGTTGGGACAACTCTGGTACTTGGGGATAGGCCCCGCACGTCACCAATTGGTGAAACAACTGCACCATCTTTTTCAAGGCCAACAACCTCCGCGAGGCCTTCCTGACCCGTTTTAGGATTTATTAACTTAACTTGCTCACCTATATCAACCTGCTTGATATTCGTCTTTACAAGTGATCCAATAATACGCTTAATATTGCCATAAGTCACAGTGGAATGAACATCATCAATCGTTTTCAACATCATCTTATTGATCATGTCAAAATCGAACATATCTTTATTCTCATCCATTATCTATCACTCTTCGTTATTTTCATCCGGATCTGGATGAACAATAAATTGTTTCTTTAAATTATCCGTAAAGGCAAGAATCTGATCTTTCACAGACAGCTCAACCGAGCCAATTTCTGTAATAATCACAGCCTGCCCCTCTGGAATGAAATGATCATTTTCCATTCTAACAAACCCACCACTGGCAGTATTATCCCTAAGCCATGGTTGTAATAGCTCTCTTAAGGTGGCTTCCTCAGCTGGATTGACACGAATAACCATCTCTGTGGCGTCTCGCATTTCCTCAATTCCCATCGCAATACAGCGCGCAGATAACTCCTGAGCATCAAACTCACCAATAATACGAAATAAAATTGTCTCAACCAAATGCGGCATACTCGCACGGAATTTCACCAGAAAATCTTCCATCTTCTTATACATTTCCGCAACAACCTGACCCTTTGCAGCTTCAAACTCTTTCCACATCTGATTTCTAAGGTCTTGAAGCTTTTCCTCTGCCTCTGTCCGGCTTTTGGCAATAATATTCTGCTTCTCAATTTCTGCTTGCTGAATGATCGCCTGAGACCTCTCATGGGCTACTCTGACGACCTCTTCTGCATTAACGACCGTGTTCAGAAACTCCGGCGGGAGAATACAACTGTCAAAGATCTGAAGATCTGTAGCTATTTCAAATTTTCGCATGCGCCATACCGTCCCTATTCCAGCTTCAAAAGATATGATTGCACAAGCCGAACAATCTGAGTTGCATAGCTTTTATCAATTTTCAAATATTCCATCTTCTCTTCCGGAGGCTCATAATCGCTGCGCATCATGGAAATATCCTGAATAATATGCGGCAAATCGGAAAAATAGAGCTCAAAAACGCGCTGCCCCGCAATGTGAAACTTCTTCTTAAAAGGAGACCTTATTGGATAATCATCCTTACAGTCTCCTCTTCCAAAAGCGACAGTATGTTTATATATCGCTTCCCCGAGAACATCTTTGACTTCAATAATCTCTTTCTTAGACACAAGACGCATCACAGAACGCGCATAAAAAAATGCCCCTAAAGTGATGATAAAATATTCAAAATTTTTAACGTCAAGATTCAGCATAATCAAATCAATGGTCTCTAGTGACTGCACAGCTTCATAGACCTCTTTAACCGGAGCCTGCCGGATCGCCGTCCGCGTGATCATAAAAACCAGCTGCTCCTCTTCCATATTGTCAATATTCAAACGCAACTGATCAATGGTCTCTTCCGGGTCAACAAAGACTGAAATCGCCTTCATAAAAGACAATATCTCATTTGTGCGCTTGCGCGACGTAGAGTGTCTGGCTGAAATATATCCTTGTTGTGTCATGCTTTAACATTATCGTAACAATGTTGAAAAAAGATAAATCTTAACGCAATGCTAAAATTCTGCGCTTACATTCTGCCCTTGAGCCGGCTGAAGCTGCGTGTCCTGACGCAATGTCACTGCATTTTGTAAATCTTCATCCTCAGAAAGCAGCTTGTTTTTACGCATTCTCAAGATAAAGACAATAAATGCTACCATAACCGCAGCCAAAACCGCCATAAATATATATAAGAAGAAATTTGAAGTCCCCCTCTCAAATGGGTCTTTTGACCCAATAATAAGGTTCGGCGTCGTCATTGCGAGCTCTTCTTCGGTTGGCTTTTTATAAATCATCTCATCTGCACGCGATTTCTCAATCACCGCAACAACATTCACATTGGTGTAAACCATATTCGCCACACCATATGTCACAAGCTCTTTGACCTTTGGAATTAAAGTATCAATATCTATGCCCGGCTTATACTTCAATAACACTGAGGCCGTGGCAGGCTTAACCTTACGGCTGATCGGGTCGGTCTCCGCTAGCTCAAGCACAACATGAGCCTTAACAATACCATCAACATCCATAAGTGCACCGGAAAGCTCTTGCGCTTTGGCACAATTATATCGCGCTTTTTGCTCAAGCGGCGTAGAGACCATACCTTCGCCAGTAAAAGTCGTACATAAATTTTCATGCTTTTTCTGAGGATAGCCTCGCATTTTCAAAGCATTCATCGCTTCCGGGACATATCTCTTATCATCCAGCACGATTTTATAAGTGCCATCCGGATTGAGCTCTCTTTCCGCAGCAATACCTTCACGCAGCAAAATCACCAACATATTATTGGCTTCATATTCCTCAACTGAGGTAAAAAGCTCAATACTGTCAGTACATGCAGAAAGTAAA
>JBCCNR010000128.1:0-5474 GCA_039025725.1 Pseudomonadota bacterium
AATGGATGCAGCCTGAGCCTCTGTACGGCTTGAAAGATCATCAGCTCCTTGTGTAATATCCGTCGATGCTGAGCGAATACCAACCCCAACTGTTGTAATCTGTTTGATTGTATTTGAGAGCTTAGAGAATGAAGCATTTAAGTTTGTCTTAACTTCTTCATATTGACCTGAATAGTCACCTTGGATAGCTTCGGTTAAGTCACCATTGGCAAAACACTCAACTGTTGCATTTAACTCATTGAAGAATTTATCTACCCCAGAGCAAATCTGATTGATACCGTTTGAGACGATTTTGATAAATTCGCGCTCATTGGATTGTACCTCAATATGCGTTTTGAAGTTCCCACTTGCAGCTTGTTCAATTACTTTAGCAACTTGAGATTCTATTTTTTCTTCATTAGCGCGCAATTCTGCTTTTTCTCTTGCATCTTTGACTTCGCCTGTTTTTTCACGCCATTCACTCACAAATCCAATATGGTTCCCAGATTTGTCGTGGACTGGCCTTACAACAGAATCGAAGTAGCGATCATCAAAAGTAAGCTCTGAAACATATGGCTCCTGCATATTGGTCAGCTTATTTTGCAGCTCATCATAATTATCGCCATGGAAGTCATATATATATGATTGTGTTAAATCATCAATATTAAGACGCGGCATGTGAAGGTTTAAAAACTCACGGGAGTCATTCAATTTATTGAATATAGTTTTGTTGTTATATATAATTTTCCCTTCTATATCTGCTAACATCAGGCTTGATCTGGACTCTTCAACAGCGGTTTCAATACGCGCTGATGCAATAGCCTGATTGCTGATATGCGTCATAGAACGCGCGAGTTTTCCAATCTCATCGCCTTGATCTCTACAGGGGATATCTACTGAATATCCTTGTGAAAGCTTTTCAACTGTATCCGCAAGCTTTTCAACAGGGCTTGAAAAACGCTTAGATAAGAAGTATCCGATAATAGCTGCTACAATAGATGTCAGCGTAGAGAGTACTAAGGCCCAAATCTGCATTTGACCGACCTTATCCGCGATGATATCTGTATTCATCTCGATGATGGAATACCAGGTCGTACCTTCAAATTCGACTTTCTTGACAGCATAAGTTGAGCTGTCAAAATATATACTTGGTTGATTTTCTATCGTTTTGCCGACAAAATCCTCTAAATTTGCAATACGTGCTTTCGTGGTGAGAATATCATTGACCTCTGTTTTCGGAGAGTCACTTCTCAAGATACCATCTTCACTGCTGACAACATAAGCCGTCATATTTGCATTATTTAAAAAGAAAACATCATTGAACTTCTTGACAGGAAGTTGATAGGCAATCACCCCAATAAATTTATTCTCAGCATTAAAGACTGGCGATGATATGAAAGAAGCCGGAGTATTATTTGCAGGTTCATAATATTGAAAGTCCTCAAAGGCAACAGAGCCACGCTCATTGGCAGCTTTTGCTTTACGAAACACTGCCCCCAGGCCAGTATCAGACCATTTTCCACTCTCGAAATTTGTTGCAAAATCAGCATCCTTATAAACAGAGTAAATAAGATCACCTTCTGTATTAAACAAGAAAATATCATAATATTCTTTGGCATTTTTCTGTGCAAGAAAGTGCGCATGGTAAGCACGGTGAATCTCTGAATAATAAGAGCCATCATTAGCTGAAACGAGTTTGTCTCTTTGCCCTGCTGGATTTGGGTTTTCGTTCACATATGCTGTTTGCAAATATTGACCTGCATTCCCAGGAAGACTATTCCACCCATCATTGAACTCTTCGATAATGCGTGCTGTCACAGAGCTTTTCGCATTGGCAAGTAAGTCCTCACGGACAGCTTCCATATGCGCTTTCAGCATCTTTGTGGTGTCACCAGAGACTTGCTTAATATCCCCTTCTACGACTTTCAGCATTTGCATAGAGGAAATTGTTGAAACACCTATACCCGTTATAAGACCAACAGCAATTGCCGAACTTCCGATAATTGTTGTTAGCTTACGGGAAAGACTCCAATTTTGTGTAAGATTTTTCAACACCACTGTATTATTCCTTTTGCTGTTAAATGTTTTGCAAACAAAACATAAGTGTTTATTTTACTCTAAAGCCTATGTTTCAGAAGGGGTCTCGATTTAGAAAACCCGTCAAACTCATATTTGCTTCACAAAATTCGACGCAGAGAGAAGCAATGACTCTTGCATAGCTTCGGCACTAAAAATTAGTGCCATCATCACACAACATGTTTAACAAAAGGTTAAATGGTAAAGGAAAAGTGATATCTAACGAGCGTTGCCGATAGTGGGTTAACTATAGTTGACTTACAAATGCGTCTTGTATAGTTTATGTTGGCCAGATGGTATATCAATAGATTCAAAGAACTGGGAACGTGGCTGAGAGGTCGAAAGCACTCCCCTGCTAAGGGAGCATACGGCAAAACCGTATCGAGGGTTCGAATCCCTCCGTTTCCGCCACTATATTGTTTCATACTAACAGTATTGCTATTAAATATGTCATATGTTTATATGCGCGGCGGGTTGATTATCCTCGTTGAGTTGAGTTTTTTTTGTCTCGTTTAAATGTATATAATTAAAGGTGGGTAAAGTTGAATAATAATAGTCCCTTTGCGAATTTTTTTTACTATTCTAATTTAAAGTATTTTTTAGATCTACCTGCGCAAAAAGAAGACTCTATACTTGTCTTTGATTATTGTGGTGTACAAGACATATATACAGTTTGCGATGAATTAGCAGAAGAGCTTTTGCCTTTAAAATTAAACTTTGTTAGTGCTCTAATGACGCGTTGGAAACCAGGGCGTGAGGTTAAAGTTAATACTATGAATCTTATTAAACCGCCGATGGAGGTGTGGTATCAAGCTGACGAAAAACTAGACCCTTTGGTTAATGGTGAGGAATGTGAATCTCTTAAGCAACTTCAGGATCTTGTTCATATTTTTAAGCTGTCTTTGTTGCATAAACGCCCATCTGTGGATACGAATTTAATTCGCAATCAAATGTTAACATGCTTTTATTTTTCTGTGATGACCCTCAGAGTTACAATGCCCAAGCTTGTTATTATTTGGAATCAGTTTCATGCATTGTCACAAGTTGCTGTTGAGGCATGTAAATTTTGCAATATACCATATAGTTTTTTTGAATATGGTGTCTTACCAGGAACACTGAACTTTGATTTTAAAGGGCAGATGGGTGAAAGTGTGGTTGCAACGGACTCACAAAGATTTCAAAGCTTACCAATTACCTCTTCAGATTTATCAGCCGCAAAATCTACACTTTCTTATTTAAAGATGTCAGGAATTAATCGTAAAAATTTACCAGAAGTTTCTAACTTAAGAGATCTTGTTGCAAGTAAAGCTGAAGGTCGGAAGGTTATTCTTTATGCAGGTCAAAATGATCCTGCTTCCGGTGTTATACCTTATACCGAAAAAGTGAGAACAGAACATTCTCCTATATTTGAACAAACACAAGATGCGGCCGAATTCTTAATCTCTGAAGCTGAAAAGCATAATTGGTTTATACTCTATAAGCCACATCCACATTATAATCGTCAGTTAAATATTGCTGACGGGTCTAATCACATGATGGTCACTCAATATAATATAAATGAATGTATTGATGTATCAGATGTTGTAACAACTATTTTTTCTCAAACATCTTTTGTGTCTTTAATACGTGAAACACCTGTTGTAATGATGGGATATAATCATTTGCGGAACTCTGGTGCTATTTACCAGGCGGAAAGAGTTGATGATATTGTACAACACATTAACATTGCTCTCGATCAAGGGTTTACAGAAGTACAACGTAATGCATTTGAAGAGCATGTGGCTCGTTTGTTACGTTATTACTTATATCGATATGGCTCTGATGCACCTGAAGAAGTTGCAGCACAAGACATATCTGACCTGGCAAAAATGTTTAAGTACGCAGTTGAGAACAAATCTTTTCAAGACTTTGGCTATATATCATCATTAAAAGCATAATTTATTATTTAAAATATTTAGGGCTATATTAAAAATGGAAGCAAAAGCAAGATCTCTTATTACAAATAAATCAATAAAAGTTGTTAGTTTTGATGTGTTCGATACATTGTTAGATCGTCCAGTGTTAAAACCTACAGATATTTTCTATCTTGTTGAAAAAAAGGTAAGATCATATCTGGATAATGATCCTAATTTTCCTTTCACAGAAATACGTATTTCTGCAGAAAAGCGTGCGCGAGAAAAGTTGAAAAAAGATTTTCCAACTTATCAGGACATTAATTTTGACGAAATATATTATCAATTCCAAGAGATTACAGGTCTCAGCCATGATCAGGTTGAAAATATTAAAGCATTAGAATTAGAAGTAGAGCTTAAATATTTAGCGCCTAAGAAAAGCGTCCAGCTTCTGTATAAGCTTGCTGTGAAGCATCGAAAAAAAATAGTCATTCTTTCGGATGTTTATTTGCCAGGAGAATTCCTAATCAAGGCATTGAAGAAAAATGGCTATCGTGACATAGATCGCTATTTTGTATCATCAGAGTTACGTCTTACTAAGGTTTCTGGTGATTTATATCCTCTTATGTTAAAATCTATGGGAGTTTCTCCTAAAGAGGTCGTGCATATAGGAGATAATAAAAAAGCAGACATTAGAAAAGCAAATGCCCTGGCCATTCAGACAGTTCATATTCCTAAGGCTGTTGATCTTTTTTTCGGCGGTAAATGTGTTGATCATATAATATGGGAGGGAAAATTAGTTATATTAGAACCATCTATGAAAATTATACTTGGTTTTATTATCAACAAACATTTCACGACTTTTCCTAAAGGAGGTTGGAATAATAAGTCTCTCTTTAATGGTAATGAATTTTTACTAGGATATTATGGTGTTGGTCCGATGATGTTAATGCTTGTCATATGGATTATTCAACACGCAAAAAATAATAAAGTAGATGTAATAGCATTTGCAGCACGGGATGGTTATATCCCTTTGAAAATATTTAAAATGCTTGAGCCATTATATGATACTTTGCCTGAGGCTATTTATCTGCGTGCTTCCCGTAGTACATGTATACCATTTGATATTTGCACAAAAGCTGATGCATTTCATGCTTTAAGTTGCGCACATTTTAATCCAGATGCAACAGCTCTTGAGGTGTTGAAGCGGCGTTATTATCTCAACGTTACCGATGAAATTATAAAACACTTTCTAGATTACAATATTGACTTAGATAAGCCAGTCATTGATAAAGATGCATTTATTGATGCTTGTCTTGCATTGGGTGAGCCTTTATTAGATGGTCTAAAGCAGCAGAGAGAATTAGCTACAGAATATTATTCTGAGATTTTTCAAGATAAGAAAAAGATTGCAATTTTTGATATTGGATATCGTGGTCGTGTCCAGAAATCATTCTCTAAATATTTGGACAAAGACATATTAGGTCTTTATTTTTCTTGCTTTCATGAGATGGCTTCATTTGATAA
>JBCCNR010000129.1:0-5428 GCA_039025725.1 Pseudomonadota bacterium
CAGAAAACAGAAATACTGGTTGAAGAGGCTGTTAATAGATTTATAGAGTATCTTACACTTAATGAAAATTATGAACTCAGTCTAAAAAGTATTGAGGATTTTATGCATGAACTGCCAAAAGGTTCTAAAATATATAAGGAGCTCTCGACGCGTTTGCAAAGTGTTGGAAAATGTACGGAGGAATATATTGAAAAAATATCAGAAGAAGAAACTCCAACTGTGATATTTGCACTTAAACAAAAGCTTAAGAAACTTACTAAAAAAGCAGACGATATTGGTTATGAAGTGCTAAGGAAGGAATACGGGTCCTTCAAAGATATAGTGTGTGAGCTAGCATCATTACTATTTAGGCTGGATACGTTATGGATAAGAAGTAAGGATATTTTTGATTTTAATTTTAGGTTTGTTGGGTTTGATTTGGTAAGCGATAAGAGCTGCGAGTATTGATACGAAGAAATTGACAGGGGATCGATGTTTATTAGGCCTGATATTAAACTCTTCCTTGAGTGTCCCGAAGATGGTTTCAATTAAAGCACGTTTTCGTAGCAATATTTTATCGAGCCATGGCATGAGGTAATTTTTCATGTTTTTTCGGATACCGGTTATCAGGTGCATGCCATTATTCCAGAGACGTTTAAAGAGTGATGTACCAATATAGCCTTTATCTGCATAGGCTTTCCCTTTTAAGCCATGAGTATTGACAAGCGCTTCAAAAGCTTTTCGATCATCTTCATTGCCAGGTGTAATTTTAACAGCGACTATTTGTCCTTCAAAATTACAAACAAGGTGCAATTTAAAGCCAAAAAACCACCCCATAGTGCTTTTGCCGCGCTTGGCTACCCCCTCAAAAGTTTTATGGCGGTAAATACGTTTGTTTTTGCAAACCGCGAAGTGGGTACTATCCACATAATACTCACCCGTTTTCTTACCTTGCATCAGATGTAACATCATTGCCATTGGAACAAATAAACGAGGCATCAACTGGATAAACCTGTCATAACAAGGACAATTGGGAAAGAGATGCTTAAGCCTGCCACATATCTCATATTCATAATATAATTTGAAATATCTATAACCACTAAAATGGTAAAATATAACTATGCTCATCATTTCTGATAAACATAACATTGTCTTACGGCACCTTCTCTTGCTATCCGCTAAACAATGATAATGCTGAATCTCTTCATATAGTTTACAAAAATCATCGACGATTGTGAATATTGTGGTATATCTGCACATGATTGATATCTCTCTTTTTTTACAACTCAGAAATATCAATCATTCTCTTAAAATTCATCCGTTTTTAATCAATGCTTATAAATACTATCCTTATCCATAGCTCGGGTTATTACAAAGACGCCCTGATCTTTTGGGGGCAGATCAAAATATTCTTTGCTAAAGAGCTTGACCGGCTGGGCATGGCCACAGAAGAGCAAAAGCAACTAGTAATAAAGGCATGGAAGTTTGAATGGTCTGTTGATAGGTACTTTACGGAATATGCAGTTCCTTTAACAGGTCAAACAGCATCGAAAGAGGAAGAAGAGAATTTAAAAGGAGCCGTTATGTCCTTAGACAATAGCCCGACGCAGTTTGAGGGAATTCTTAATGGGGAAAAGCGTCGATTATTAATGAAGTTGCGCATATATGCACGACATGTAAAGTCGTCTAACTGTAATTAGGGTTTTATGAATTCCGCATTTGAAATGCAGAATTGCTAGTGGAAGAATTTCGTCCTTTTGAGGTCAAAACTGGCAAATATTAGCCCACAAAAGAGATAGCCTCTATGTCACATGGGCATCCGTACACGAACAGTTTGTGGACGGAGTGGAACGATATTTGTATGATTTTTACAAACCTCTGGCTGGACAACGTGCCCCTCATGCTCTGCCGCTGGCTGTAAATCTCCCAGCAAAACAGTACACTTACGGCTAGATATAACCTCTCTCACACAATTTATTAAATTCTCATATGCCCTTCGCGCCCAAGGGGGATTGCTCTTATCCGCAATCTCCGCCTCGGCCCAGAGTAAAACTATTTCTAGGCTATTATCTATATCACTCATCTGCTGATATCTTACCCAAAACATTAAAAAATACAACCCATTGTAAACATTAGACTTACCATTTGTGAGCAAAGGGCTGATCATTGTATCAACCTTACCGGACAAATTGCTTACATCAATATTTGCCTTTGAGCACTGTTTCTCTAAAGCTTGCACTTTATCTGAGAGTACTTAATATTCCTTTTGCGTTACAATTTTATCGTTCATCCTACCCCAGTCTTTCGGCGATCTCAGTGGCTGTTGGGTTGTAGTATATCATCAGAGAGCGTGGGTCATTATGGCCAACCATGCGCGCAAGATCAAGCACGTCGATCTTTCTGGCTAAGCGTGTGAGGGCCTCGTGGCGCGTGTCGTGGAATGTAAGGTTTTTGATTTCAGCTTCTTTTATGTTGCGTAGAAACAGGGCTGATGCGGTCGCTTTTCTGATGGTGAAGACTGGACCTTCTCTGTCCGGATGAAGCTTATGCAACAAAGCAACTGCGCGCCTAGAGAGGGGCACATCTCGGCTGGTGCCATTTTTCGTATCGGGAAGGTACACAAAAAACTTATCCAGATAGATATTTTCCCACATCATCCCAAAAATCTCACCCTGACGCATAGCTGTCTCAAGCGCGAATAAAAAGGCGACTGCGATTTGCTGGGTTTTTGTGATGATGGGGGCATCTTCTTTATAATTCAGGCTTTCTAGTGTCTTTGATATTTCCACGTCTGAGATGCGTCTATTGCGCGGTGGAGGGTTTTTAGGGCGCTCAATGTCCTTCATGGGGTCTCCGCTATGCCATTTCCACTTTTTACGCGCGGTCGTCACGACAGCGGAAATAAGGTTGACTTCTCTATTAACGGTGCTATTAGAGACCTCATTCACTCGGCACTCAATCCAGTTCTGGATGTCCTGTGCGCGTAGGACTTCAAGTCTAACATCAGATACCGGATATTTAGCCATATGTTTGAGCCTGATTATCTCCCATCTAGCACCTTTTTTAGAGGGGCTAACCTCATCAGCATATTTTTTAAAGGCATCAGCAAGCGTGTAAGTGGTCGGCATTCCCTCTCTTTTGCCGATCTGGCGCTCTACGTCAACAGACCAGCTTTGCGCTTCAATTTTACTGTAAAAGGTCTTGGATTTGTAGAAGCCTTTCGACCTTACTTCTGCGAGCCACTTGTCGCGAACTTTTCTAATTGCTGCCATAAATCTGTTCGTAAATTTTTCGTAAAAATTGGGAATAATTGGGAATAGAAATCGCAAAAAATGTATATAAACAAAGGATTTAGAAGGATATAGAAGAATTGTGGAGCCTGCTACATGCATCTCGGCGGCACCATTTTTACTTTTTAAAACGCTTATGGTGCGTACGCTCTCAACTGAATATCAGCCTAAGATTGGTCTTGTCTCGCTCGGATGTCCGAAAGCTACATCGGATTCTGAGCATATTATTACACGTCTGCGTGCAGAAGGGTATCAACTTTCGAAGGATTATCGTGGGTCACATGCTGTTATTGTGAATACATGTGGCTTTTTGGATTCTGCGCGTGCAGAAAGCCTTGACGCTATCGGAGAGGCTATCGCAGAAAATGGAAAAGTCATAGTCACAGGATGTCTTGGTAAAGATAAAGATGTCATTACCAAAACACATCCCAAAGTTTTGGAAGTCACAGGCCCCCATGCCTATGAAGAGGTTATGTCAGCCATAAGGCGTGTTGTTCCGCCGAAACATGACCCTTTTGAGCATTTGGTTCCTGAAACAGGTCTACGTCTTACGCCGCGTCATTATGCCTATCTGAAGATTTCAGAAGGCTGTAATAACAGATGTTCATTCTGTATCATACCCTCTTTACGCGGAAATCTGGCTTCTAGGCCTATTCATCAAGTTCTTGCTGAGGCAACAAGGCTCAAAAAAGCAGGCGTCAAAGAGTTACTGGTCATTTCACAGGATACCAGCGCCTATGGTGTTGATTTAAAATATCAGGAATATAGTTATCGCAACAAAGCTTATAAAACAAAATTTCGAGACCTTTGTGCAGGATTATCAGAATTAGATCTTTGGGTAAGATTGCATTATGTTTACCCTTATCCACATGTTGATGATGTACTTCCCTTTATGCAATCGGGAGGCATTTTACCCTATCTTGATATTCCATTTCAGCATTTTGCACCTGATATTCTTAGAAAAATGAAGCGCCCGGGCAAAGTTGATAAAACATTAGATCGTATTTTAAAATGGCGCGAAGCTGTTCCTGACCTTACAATAAGATCAACTTTTATTGTTGGATTTCCGGGGGAAACAGAGGCTGATTTTGCATTAATGCTTGATGTTCTTGAAGCCGCAGAGATTGATCGTGCTGGCTGTTTTATCTATGAGCCGGTAAAAGGCGCGGCCTCAAATGATCTTGAGAACCATATTCCACCGGAAATACAGCAAGAAAGATATGAACGCTTCATGTTAAAGCAGCAAGAGATCTCAGAAGCTAAGCTTGCGCGCAAAATTGATACTGAAATCGATGTTATTATTGATGATTTTGACGGAGAAAACTGGATTGGACGCTCCAAAGGAGATGCACCTGAAATTGATGGGCATGTTTATTTAAACGGAGATGCTCCGTTGGAGATAGGAGATATTGTCTCCGCAGATATTTATGATGCGGATGCATATGATCTCTATGGAAGATATATAGATAAAATTTCATAAATTTGCATTTTATTAAAAATTATTGTACTGTTTATATTATAACAAAAAAATGGCAATAATTTATGAGATTACGCTCCTTACTCACCGGAATACTTGGTCTAACATCCTCTTTTCAGGGCCCTACTTTCAAGTTTTCACCCAATAATCGGCCCAGAACTCTCGTAAAGCGTGGCCTGCAACCTCATGGCGGAGATTATTCCCTAAACTACGCAAAAAATGTTGAACAAATCGCAAGAAATAGCGGTATTCAGGTTGGCATTGAATACCCATATTGTTTCGAACCATGGCTGAAACAAGTTGATGGTCTTGTGGAAATTATACGAGAACGCCCAGATCTCAGATATGCTTACACTGAAAGAGTTATGGATGAGGTGGTGGAATATGTGGATACAAGAGAACCAGATATGACACAAAAGAGACAGGTTATAAAGATGGCTCTGGAAAAGATGCTATATATTTTCCATGCTTTCACACCTAAAACTAAAGATGGTGATCATATATCTGAAATTTCTGAGGCTTACAATTTTTATGCTGATAGTGCCCACGCGATGGGATGTGAATTTCTGTCTAAAAGGAACACTCAAAATGAGGATGAAGAGAATATAGAAGTCGTAAACAGTATTATTTTAGAAGCAGGGAAGATTATTCCTCAAATTTTTAATAGACTTAAATCACAAGC
>JBCCNR010000130.1:0-5344 GCA_039025725.1 Pseudomonadota bacterium
AAATCAAAGCATCTGCACCCAGTTTTTTTAGATCCGTAGAAGGGTCCGGATACCACATATCCTCACAGACCATAACACCGAAAGAGACCCCATCAATATCAGTCAAAAATGTCTGCTGTCCTTTGGCAAAAATCCGACTATCATCAAAAACACCATGATCCGGAAGATGTTTTTTTAAAGCAGCAATGTGAAGCTTTCCGTGCTCTATATGAAGGGCTGCATTATAAATATTGCCATCCTTATAATAAGGTGCACCGAGAATTAAACTAACATTATAATCCTGACTTTTTTTGACAATATCATCAATCGCATCCTGCAAAGCTGTTTGAAATGACCCGCGCAGCATCAAATCTTCTGGTGGATAGCCAGATAGTGCACATTCCGGCGTTATGAGAAAACGGATTTTATCACGATGCGCTTCTGCCATCGCACTCACTATATTGTCTCTGTTTTGGGCCACATATCCAACATGGCTATTGAGAGGCAATATGCGAATAAGCATTATTTTTTCAACATTTCAGCAATTAAGAAGGCAAGTTCAAGCGCCTGACTGCCGTTCAAACGCGGATCACATAAAGTATCATAACGCTCCGCAAGTTCGTTGGTGGCTATATTATGTACGCCCCCACCAATACATTCAGTCACATTTTTTCCCGTCATCTCAAAATGCACACCACCTGCATATGTCCCAAGCTGCCTATGAATTTGGAAGAATTGCTCGACTTCGGATAAAATATTCTCAAACTTGCGCGTTTTAAAGCCATTTTCAGCTGTTTCAACATTGCCATGCATCGGGTCACAAGACCATACCACATGGCGCCCCTCTGCTTTGACGCGCTCAACCAGTTGCGGCAAGTGATCCTGCACCTGAGATGCACCAAAACGCGCAATTAATGTCAAACGTCCGGCTTCATTATTAGGATTTAACTTATCAATAAGCTGTATCAATTCATCCGGTGTAAGGCTTGGTCCGCATTTCATCCCGATAGGATTGATAATCTGCGAGCAAAATTCAACATGTGCCCCGTCAAGCTGTCTTGTGCGGTCACCAATCCACAACATATGCGCAGAGGTACAAACCGTATCTCCCTCATAATCCTCAATGGAAGTCGTGGAGTCATAGCGCGTGAGGGCTTCCTCATACCATAATAAAAGCGCCTCATGAGAGGTATAAAATTCAATTTCGCGCATTTGCGGTACAATATCACCAACAACACCGCATGCTTTCATAAATTCAAGAGCCTTGGCAATATCATCTGTAAGTTTATGATATTTTTCAGAAGCCTGACCAGAAGAAACAAAGTCTAAATTCCACCGATGAAGCTTATTTAAGTCAGAAAATCCACCATGCGCAAAAGCGCGCAAAAGATTAAGCGTCGCAGTGGCCTGATGATAAGCATGCAACATATTATCAGGGTTCGGATTGCGCGAAGCTTCCGTAAATTCATAACCATTGATAATATCTCCACGATAAGAAGGCAGTGTAACACCCTCTTTCGTTTCAGTAGGCTTTGAACGCGGCTTAGCAAATTGTCCTGCCATACGCCCAACCTTTACAATAGGCAGACCAGACCCGTAAGTCAGCGCAACAGCCATTTGCAGGATGATTTTAAATGTATCGCGAATGAGATTCCCATTAAATTCTCGGAAACTCTCTGCGCAATCCCCACCTTGTAATAGAAAAGCATTCCCATTTGCAACATCCGCCAAAGAACGCCGCAAAGCGCGAACCTCACCAGCAAAAACAAGCGGTGGAAGATGACGTAATTTTTTCTCAACAGTCTCAAGATGCTTCTGGTCTGGATAATCTGGCACCTGACAAATAGGTTTGTCTCTCCAGCTTTTTGAATTTGCAATATTTTTTTGCACCGACATAATTTAACCTGATATAGAGCAGCTTCTAGGCCACTCTTTTAAATGTTATTAAAGTTCAGCCTTATATACTTTTTTCTGGCAGCCGTCAAAAGTTACTGAAACAGAATATTTTGCTATAATCCCACTGCTCGTAGGAATTGGTTTTTAATCATCATGCATTATTTGCATCAGGCTCAATGTCCGGAAAGGATGAGCGCACCACTGTCTCACCATCACTTGAATTTTTATTACGCTCTATAGGCTTTCCATCAATGATGTTTTGTACCTCTTCGCCGGACAATGTCTCATATTCCAACAAAGCGTTAGAAACATTATGCAAATGCTCCATACTGTCAGTCAAAGTTTTGACAGCAAGTTCTTCTGCATCATCGATGAGTTTCCTAACTTCCATATCAATCTCACGTAATGTCTCCTCAGATGCGTCGGCAGATTTTTGTCCCCCTCCAAGATATCCGCCATTATCCTCCCCCTTATAACGCACGCGCCCAAGCTTATCACTCATGCCATAGAGCGTTACCATTGATTTGGCCATATTGGTTGCTTGCATAATGTCATTGGAAGCACCAGTTGTGACATTATCCTCACCAAATATAAGTTGCTCCGCAACACGCCCACCATACATCATCGCAAGCTTCGCTTTCAGCTCTTTCATTTTTATGCTCCAGCGGTCGCGCTCTGGGAGGTTCATCGTGACACCTAACGCACGGCCACGCGGTATAATTGTAACCTTATGCAAAGGATCATTTCCATCAACAAAAAGACCAACAAGCGCATGTCCGGCCTCATGGTAGGCAGTGAGCTTTTTTTCCTCTTCGGTCATTGCCATCGATCGGCGCTCCGCCCCCATGAGAACTTTATCCTTAGCATTTTCAAAATCTTCAGCAGTCACACGTTGCTTATCTTTTCTGGCTGCAAGAAGCGCGGCCTCATTCACAAGATTCGCAAGATCAGCTCCGGAAAAACCCGGCGTACCACGCGCAACAGTCCTAACATTCACATCAGGTGAGATACGAATTTTTTTAATATGCACATTAAGGATTTCAACACGACCATTCACATCTGGATTGCCAACAGTCACTTGCCGATCAAAACGCCCGGGCCTTAGAAGAGCCGGATCAAGAACATCCGGACGGTTGGTCGCAGCAATCAGGATAATACCTTCGTTTGATTCGAAGCCATCCATTTCGACCAAAAGCTGGTTAAGTGTTTGCTCTCTTTCATCACTTCCGCCCCCAAGGCCAACACCGCGATGGCGTCCTACAGCATCAATTTCATCAATGAATATGATACATGGTGCATTTTTTTTGGCCTGTTCAAACATATCGCGCACACGAGATGCCCCAACACCAACAAACATCTCAACGAAGTCAGACCCGGAAATCGAAAAGAATGGAACATTTGCTTCACCAGCGATAGCGCGCGCAAGTAAAGTTTTCCCTGTCCCCGGAGGGCCAACCAACAAAGCGCCCTTTGGAATACGCCCACCAAGATTCTGGAACTTTCCGGGATCTTTCAGGAAATCTACGACTTCTTGTAGCTCTTCTTTTGCCTCTTGGATACCCGCAACATCATTAAATGTCACCCGCCCCTGATGTTCAGTGAGCAGTTTCGCACGAGATTTACCAAAAGTCATGGCTCCGCGCCCTCCGGCACCACCGCCTTGCACTTGGCGCATAAGGTAAAACCATAATCCAACAAGTAACAATATAGGCAGGATAGATGTCAGAAGATAAGATGTAATGCTGCCTGATTCTGGTGATTTAACAATAACTTGTGGTACATTTTGCGCAGATAGCTCATCAGCAAGCGCAGGATTTCCAGTCGTTTGCACAGAAAAGGCCGTTCCGTCCTTGGTAAAACCGTTGACCTTATCGCCTTGAACAATTGCTTTAGTGATTTGTCCGGCCTCAACGGCATTCTTGAATTGAGAATAAGAAAATTCTGTTATTCTCGCATTCGCATTTTCTTCTTTAACGAAGGTATATACAAAAGCGAGCCCCAATATAATTGTTGCAAGAATAAAGAAATTTTTCATATGAGACACAAAGAATACTCCCGTCAAAGACTATGCAGACATAATGAGATTACGATTTATAAACATAAATTGATGTTTCTACAAGAGACACCTAAGCCAGTGATGATTTTGGCAAAATTTGTACCTATTTCGTAAACGTCTGCTTTAGTATGTTATCATCACAAAAATAAGATGTCTGGTCCACAATATGGTTTCTATGGCACCCTTCCACCAAAAGATGAAAATTATTACGACTCATTGTTAAAAAACTAAGGACATAGTGAAAAAACTATGGTAATGACTTAAGCATGTTGCATTGCAATATATGCAGAGTAGGTGTTTTTTACGTTTACTATAGGTTTGGGGGATGAATGTACTTAAACACTTTTGTAAATGATAGGATGCTGATGATACTTTAAATGTTTCATCCATCTTGAATATGGGCCAGACTAAAAAGTCTTGGTAAATTTTATTGCTAACATTGAGGTGATCCAATGAGCACAACCCAATCCACCGTTGAAAATGAAGACTTATCAGTTGAAATACAGATAGATCATTATGTTGATTATCTACAATCTCTTATCGATAAAGATGGGCCTGATCCTGAAGATTATGAAGATTTAGATATCTGGATTACTGATATTTACGAACTTTTGAAAGAAGGACGCATATCGGAAGAGCAGAGAGTGAGAATGCTCAAGCCTTTCGAGAAAACATTAACACTTGATTCGATGCAGGGTTTCACTTTTCTTAAGCCACACGGATATGCAGGTGATTTTGAAATTATTGACCGCATTTATCGTCGTCAGATTTCTGACAAGAAACATCTGAAGAAATGGGATACATATTTTCATTATATTGATTCGACAGATGCTGTTCGCAATCGTCTTCCATATTTGAGCAAATCTATTTCACCATTTTTAAAAGACCATCAAGGTACATTTGAAGTCCTAAATATTGCAAGTGGTCCTGGTCGGGATATGTTAAATTTCTTTCAGGAAAATCCTGACGCTGATATTCAATTTGACTGCGTTGAACAAGATTTGAATGCCATCAAGCATGCTGAGAAGCTCTGTGACCCTTATTCTGATCGGATAAGTTTTACCGCTAAAAATGCATTGCGTTTTAATACAGATAAGCAATATGACCTTGTCTGGTCAGCAGGTTTATTTGACTATTTTAATGATAAATTATTCATATTCATGCTGAAAAGAATGCGCCATATGGCCAAGAAAGGCGGTCGAATTATTGTTGGAAACTCAGTTTCAACCAATAATCCTGCGCATCTTGCTTTATTTGACTGGCATCTTTTCCATCGTGGCTTACAGACATTAAAGGCACTTGGTACGGCCGCAGGTTTCCAAAAATCTCAAATTGAGGTTATTAAAGAGCCTTCTGGCAAAAATGCCTTTTTACATATTCAGCTTTAGAATATTTTATATAGTGGTAAGACTT